>JBJOKP010000010.1:0-13580 GCA_046046045.1 Pseudomonadota bacterium
TCGGGCGAAGGCATCTACTACGCCATGCTGGGCGGGCGCCTGGCGGCGCAGGCGGTGCAGGCCGCCCTGGCTGCCGGCCACGGCAGGCCGCTGGCCCAGGCGCGCCGCCAGTTCATGCGTGAACATGGCCGGGTCTTCTGGGTGCTGGGCCTGATGCAGCGCTTCTGGTATGGGAGCGACAAGCGCCGCGAGCGCTTCGTCAGCATCTGCCGTGACCGCGACGTGCAGCAGCTCACCTTCGATGCCTACATGAACAAGCGCCTGGTGCGTGCCCGGCCGCTGGCCCATGTGCGCATCTTCTTCAAGGACCTGGCCCATCTGGTCGGTCTGGCCCGTGTCTGAACCACGGGTTGGTGGCCATGGCTGAGCTGCCAGCCGGCCTGCTGGTCCATGCCCTGGACCTGATCATGGCCGGGGTGATGGTCGAGGCGGGGCTGCTGCTGCGCGACCACCGCCGCCACGGCCGCGGCCTGCCCGCCCGCCTTCTGCTGCCGCATCTGGGGGCGGGCCTGGCCCTCATGCTGGCCCTGCGCTTGGCCCTGGCCCAGGTGGCCTGGCCCTGGATCGCCGCCTGTGTGGCAGCCTCGGGCCTGGCTCATGGGCTGGACCTGTGGGCCCTGCGTGCGGCCTGGCGGGACTCCAAACGGGCCACCCCGCCCCAGGCCTAGGCCTGGGGACTTGGGGGTCTGCTGGCCCGACTCCTTACGGCTTGAAGCTGATGCCGCCGGTCAGGGCGATGGTGGTCGGGTAGACCGTGCCACCGGCCTGAACGGTGAAGTTCGCACCCGTGGTCTTGCCGCTCACCGTGGGGAGAGCAGAGCCACCGCCGGCCGCCTGGAAAGCGATCTCGGACACAGGCGCTGCCGCCAAGGCAGCCGCCACTGTGGTGATCCCGCTGTTGCAGCTCTGAATGATCTGGAAGTCGCTGAGCGGCAGCGCATACGCCGTGGAGGCGCCGTTGTTCAGCGGCGTGACGACCGAGAGCAGCTGGATGTTGCAGGGAGCCGGCGCCCCAGGTGTGCCCACGTCGTAGAACTTGCCCAGCTTGAGGATGACGCCGAAGTTGTTCGTGCCACTGGCTTGCCACTCGGGATTGTTGTTGAAGCTGAAGTTCAGCGTGGTCTGGCCGCTGATCTGCATGCCGCCGGTATCCCCGGTGGTGCTGACCGCGGTGATGCCCGGGGCCAGGATGCTCACGCCGTTGTAGAGCGCCGTGGCCGGCGTGGTGGTCTGGTAATAGGCGAAGAAGAAGCTGGTGGCCCCGCTGCCGCCGCTGCCACTGCCGCAGTTGGCCGGATCGCCATTGCAGGAGAAGTTGTCCAGGTTGCTGCCGCTGTAGGAGAAGACGGCGCCACCTTCCACCGTGCGGCCACCGCCGGCAAAGCCGGTGGAATAGTCCAGCGTGCTGGCCACCGGGGCGGTCGAGACGCCGAAGGTGATGCCGCCGGTCAGGGCCACGGTCGTGGGGTAGACCCCGCCGCCCGTGGCCACGCTGAAGTTCGCCCCCGTGGTCTTGCCGCCCACCGTGGGCAGGGCCGAGCCGCCGCCGGCGGCCTGGAAGGCGATCTCGGACACCGGCGCCGCGGCCAGGGCCGCCGCCACCGTGGTGATGCCGCTGTTGCAGCTCTGGATGATCTGGAAGCCGCTGAGCGGCAGCGAATAGGCCGTGGCGCCACCGTTGTTCAGCGGCGTGACGACCGAGAGCAGCTGGATGTTGCAGGGCGCAGGGTTGCCCGGCGTGCCCACGTCGTAGAACTTGCCCAGCTTGAGGATGACGCCGAAGTTGTTGGTGCCGCTGGCCTGCCACTCGGGGTTGTTGTTGAAGGTGAAGTCGACCGTGTTCTGGCCGTTGAGCTGCACGCCGGCGGTGTCACCCGTGGTGCTCACCGTGGTGACCCCCGGGGCCAGCACGCTGATGCCGTTGTAGAGGGCCGTGGCCGGCGTGGGGGTCTGGTAGTAGGCGAAGAAGAAACTGGTGGCCCCGCTGCCGCCGCTGCCGCTGCCGCAGTTGGCCGGGTCGCCATTGCAGGCAAAGCCGTCCAGGTTGCTGCCGCTGTAGGAGAAGACCGCGCCGCCTTCGGCCGTGCGCCCGCCGCCGGCAAAGCCGGAGGAATAGACCAGCGGCGTGGGGGTGACCGGGGTGGACACCACATAGTCCTTGGTCGCGTTGGCCGCCGCGGTGCTGGCATTGCCGGCCAGGTCGCTGAAGGTGCCGGCGGCCACGCTCACCGTGATGGTGCCGCTGCTGTTGGGCGGTGGCGTGACCACCAGGGTGGCCTGGGTGCCGCTCAGCCGGTTGAAGGCGCCGGCCGTGCCGCCGCTGACCACGATGTCCGTGGCATCAAAGCTGATGCCCACGTCTTCGCTGAAGACGAAGCTGAAGGTCACCGGGCCGCTGGCCTGGGCTGCAGCCACATCATTGGCGATCAGGATGGTGGGCGGCGTGGTGTCCGGGCCGCCGGATCCGGGACCGACGGGCAGGGGCGGGGCTTCGGCGCTGCCGCCGCCGCAGCCTGCCAGGGTGGCGGCGGCCAGGAACAAGGCCGCCAGCGTGAGGCGTGGAGCTCGGTTCGACATGGGCGTGGATCTCGCTAAAGGAGGAGTGAAGGGGGAGGGGAGGGACGGGGAGTGAGGGGCGTGGCCGGCTCGGTGGCGCCGGCATGTGCCCGGGGCATCCAGCAGGAATCAGGGGAAATCAAGGGGAATTAGGGCGGGCTGCCGCTGCTGCGTGCCAGTGCGCCGGGGGGAACGTCGAGGCGGGTGCCGTCGCTGAAGCGCACGCTGCGCGGCGTCCTGCCCGGGTTGAAGGCCAGGTGGGTGCGGCGGCCGTCCGGGCGCTTGAAGACGGCGTGGAAGGGGCTGTCGGCGTTGACGCTCAGGTCGGGCGCGCCCAGCTCGTTGAGGCTCAGCAGCCAGTGCAGGGTGTGGCTGCGGGTCTCGCCCAGTTCCACCGCGCCCCAGCGGTCCCATGCGGCCAGGCCGGCGGCCGGGTCGGCCAGGGCCAGGTATTTGGCAAAGATGTCCTGCCAGATGTCTGCCGGGTCCACCTTCTTGCCCCGTGCGGCGAAGAGGGCCTGTTCGTCCTTCAGCGCGGCGAGGTTGCGGCGGATGTAGTCAGGATGCGCGGCCAGATAGGTCGAGGCCGTGGTGATGGGCAGCAGGTTGATGCCGGTGATCTGGCGCGGGTCGTCGGTCCACCAGGTGTTGTGGATGTATTTGCCGCCAAAGAGCTGGGCCACGTCCACGTTCTTGTATTCCGGCGCCAGCACCAGCTTGTGCACGTCGAACCAGTAGTGGGCGATGGCCTGGGATTCGGTGGCATAGAGCCAGGCGCCCAGGTCGCGCAGGGCGGTGTTGCCGGTGACTTCGCCCCAGAGGATGAGGCCGATCCAGGCATTGATGGCCTCGGACGATGACTCCTGGTTGTTGCCGTAGAAGCCGTAGGAGCCCACGCCGCCCAGGCCGTTGGCCCAGGAGTGGCCTTCGTAGACATCGAAGTTGCGCAGGAAGGGGAAGTCCGCCCGGCCGCGCTCAGCCGTGGCGATGTCGGCCACCAGCAGGTCGACCATGGCGCCCCAGCGTTCGCGCGCTGCCCAGGCCGGGTCGCGCAGGGCGATCTCGGCCGCCGTGCGTATCCAGTAGCCGTACCAGAAGTGGTGGTCGTTGAGCTCGGCGATGGCGCCGAACTCGTCGGGATAGCTCGCCACCGTGCCCAGGCCGCGGTCGACGAAGAAGTAGCGCTTGCGGTCCTCGCCCGAGAACCATTCCTCCATGCGCTTCTTCAGCAGGGCCAGCAGCTGGGCGCGGCCTTCGGCATCCCCCTGCTGCTCCGCCACGTCCAGCAGCTTGGTGATGCGCTGCAGGCCCTTGCCCTGCCAGTAGCCGCTCTGGCCCTCGGGCAGCATCAGGCGGCGGGCATTGCGCAGGTCACTCTTCATCAGCCCGGCCAGTTCGGCGCGGCGCGGCGACGCGGCGCCCTCCGCGCCCAGGGCCGGGAACCAGGGCACGAAGCCCACATAGGGATGTTGGGTGCGGAATTCGCGCCCCGCCAGCAGCTTGATGGGGCCGCGCACCGTCGCGTAGGCCGGCCCGGTGCGGCCGGCCACCGAGGCATTGCCATGCCAGTGGTGGGGATAGAGGCCCAGCAGCGGACCCACGTCCTCGCCCTCGCGCACCTGGGTCTGGGCGCTGAAGACGGTCTCGACCTGGCTGGCCGCCATGTCGTAGCGCCACTGCACCTGGGTGCCGGTGAGGGCGACATGGGCATGGCGGGCCAGCAGGGCCACGGTGGCGGGCTGGGCATCGGGCAGCACGGCCGCGCTCAGGTAGCTGCGCCCGGCCGGCAGACGGACTATCCATTCGGTGGGCGAGACCTGCTCCCAGCGCGCCCCCGTCGGGCCGAAGAAGCCATAGGCCTTGCCGGCCACGCTGAGCGCCAGGGTGCGGGCGTCCTGCCCATCGTCGATGCGCTGGCCGGCGCCGGGCAGGCGCAGCCTCAGGTCGCCCCGGCTCAGGCTCAGGTAGGCATAGGGGTTGCCGTGAGCCACGGTGGCGCGGAAGTCGTCCGCCCCGCGGGCGAAGGACATCTCGATCGACCAGTCGCCCAGGCCCGAGAGCTTGGCCGGGCCGGGCTCGAAGGCCAGCGGCGACAGCAGCACCGGGTCGCGGTGCGGGTAGGCAATCTCGGTGTCGCGCCGCTCGGTCGCGATCACTTCCTTGGTGGGCAGCGCCAGTTCCAGGCCGGCCGCCGTGGGCCGCACCGTCATGGGCTGAACATGGATGGGTTCCGGCCGGGCCTGGAAGATCAGCGTGGAATACCACTGGCTGGTCGGCGCGGCCTGCTTGAGCAGGGCTTCGCTGCGATGGGGCGCGGGCGGCGGGGCCTTGTCACCCGGGCGCGGGCCGTTCAGCACCGCACCGGCGCCCAGGGGCAGGGGCTGGGCCTGCAGGCTGGCGGCGCCCAGCACGAAGCCGGTCGTCGCCAGGAGCGCGGCGGCGCGTCTTGCAACCAGTCGGAAACCTGCCATGCCTGCACCTGCGGACGTCGGGGAATGGGCGCTGATTGTTCATGAAAGCGCTTTCATGCATCCCCTGGTTTTCCCGAAAGCAGGCCCGGATCGCGGCCGTGCAGGGGGACAGGGGAAAACACGGACGCCGCCAGCGTTGACGCGATTCGGCCCGGCTCGCTATGCTATGAAAGCGCTTTCACGTTGCAAGCCCTGGCCTGCCCGCCACAGCCTGCCCAGGCTGTCCCAGCGCCCCCTCCATCGCCGAGCGAGACACCATGCACCCTCGTCTGCCCCTGCGGATCTCTCCCCAGCAACCCCGCCCCAGCCGGGCAGTCGCCCTGGCCTCCCGGGCTTGCCCGGCTTCCCTGCTGCGGCAGGACGATGGCGCGTCGCGCGTGCGCCGCCTGGCCGTCCTGCTGGCCACGCTGGTGGTCGCCGGCCCGGCCGCGGCCCTGGACCTGGGCAGCAACTTCACGCTGAACGGCTTCGTCAAGCTGGAGGCCACCCGCATCAGCACCTACTGCAAGGACAACAGCTGCCAGGTCGATCCCCTCGCCACCAAGGAGTTTCCCTGGGCCGACGAGATGGTGCAGGGCAAGGGCTACGGCAGCGGCAGCACCTCGCTGACGCTGGCCCAGCCCTATCTGGGCGCCAAGTTCGACCTGCCGCAAGGCTTCAAGCTCACCGGCCTGCTCAGCCAGCGCTGGCGCGACGGCAAGGAGGACTTCCCCGGCTTCTGGTACGAGAAGAACGTGGCCGTGACCCATGAGGACTGGGGCAGCCTGCGCCTGGGCGCCATGACCACCCGGGCCTGGAGCATGGCCGACTATCCCTTCGGCAGCGACATCGGCCTGGCCGACCCCTGGGCCTCCAGCGGGGCGGGCTACGGCCTGCTGACCCGCGCCCTGCGCTACACCTCGCGCACCTTCGACGTGGCCGAGGGCGACCTGGTGGTCGAAGGCACCTACGACATGGGCCAGAGCGGCTGGAGCCGCAACAAGCCCAGCTTCTTCGAGCTGTGGACGCATTACGGCAAGGGCGACCTGTCGCTCGACCTCATGGTGCAGCAGGCCAGGAACGGCACGCCCAGCGCCTTCGGCCACGGGCCCTTCACCAGCCTGTTCTACAACAAGGCCTTCGACTCCGCCCTGGGCGGCTCCAGCCAGGGCATCGCCATGCTCATGGCGCGCTACAAGTTCGATGCCCGCATCGACCTGCTGGGCGGCCTGCGCGCCAACCGCTGGAGCGGCGCCTACGCCAAGCTGCTGCAGAGCCGCACGGTCAACCCCGGCGGCTTCGACATCTGGAACAACCCCTTCAACGTGGACTGGGGCACCGACCTGGGCGGCGGCGTGTTCAAGGGTTATGCGGCCCGCTCGACCGACCTGGTGCTGGGCGCCCGCCACAAGCAGGGGCCCTGGTCCTTCTCCTCGGGACTGATGCACCTGGGCAAGGCCAGCACCGACAACCCCATGGAGCGGGGCCAGTCCAACGCCGCCACCCTGGCCACCCTGGGGGCGGACTACGACGTCGGCTCGGGCCTGCGCGTCTACGGCACGGCCGGTCTGGTGCATTACGACCGCCTGGGCCTGGCGCCCACCAGCATGCCCAGCAACTCGGCCTTCAGCGGCGTCGACTCACGCCTCAAGCGCAACGGCAACTGGTTCAGTGCCGGCCTGACCTACACGTTCTGAGCCGCGCGCCCCGACTCTCCAAGAAAGCCCTGCCATGACCACCGTGCTGCCCCGCCGCCCTGGCCTGACGTTGACGATGATGGCGCTGCTCCGGCGTCTGCCTGCCCTGATGAGGCACCTGCTCATGACCCTGCTGATCGGCGGCCTGCTGGCCGCCTGCGGCGGGGGAGGGGGCGTGCCCTACACCGGAGTCACCATCCGGCCGCTGAGCCAGGACTTCACCTCGCGCCGTGCCGTGGCCTATTCGCCCTACCGCACCGCCAGCAGCGATGCGGGCCTCGCGGCGGAGGTCATCCCCAAGGCCAACATCAAGCAGGACATGGACCTGCTGCTGGCCGCGGGCTTCCGCCTCATCCGCCTCTTCGACAGCTCGGACAAGGTGGCGCGCCAGACCCTGGAGGTCATCCGCGACAACAACCTCAACATGAAGGTACAGCTCGGCGCCTTCGTGCTCAGCGGCAATGACGCGGCCAGCCGTGCCGAGCTGGCCCGCTGCGTGACCCTGGCCAACGAGTTCCGCGACATCGTGCTGGCCGTGAGCGTGGGCAACGAGACCATGGTGAGCTGGTCCTTCAACCGCATCGCCCCCGAGCTGATGGCCGACTACCTGCGCAGCGTGCGCAGCCAGATCACCCAGCCCATCACCACCGACGACAACTACGCCTTCTGGGCCAGCGCGCCCACCGTCGTCACCGACCAGATCGACTTCGCCGCCCTGCACACCTACGCCCACCTGGACACGGTCTCCGATCCCAAGCGCTGGGACTGGCGCGTGCGTGGCGTGCCCGAGGCCCAGCGTGCCGCCGCCATGATGGACGCCGCCATCGCCGAGACCAAGCGCCAGTACCAGGAAGGCCGCGCCCATCTGGACGCCAAGGGCCTGAGCTACATCCCCATCATCATCGGCGAGACCGGCTGGAAGGCCGTGGACACCGGCACCCTGCGCTTCCGCGCCCATCCGGTGAACCAGAAGATGTACCTCGAGCGCCTGGATGCCTGGGCCGCCAGCAGCAAGTCCGGCGCCGGCCCGGCCCAGGTCTTCTACTTCGAGGCCTTCGACGAACCCTGGAAGCAGGGCGACGACAAGTGGGGCCTCTTCAACAAGGACCGCCAGGCCCGCGTTGCCATCCAGGCCCTCAATGCCGCCGGCAGCCCGGCCGGCAGCGCCACCTGGACCTGGGAGCCCGTGATCGCCGCCAACGATGCCGACAGCAGCGGCAGCTACACCGAGGCCGATGCCGCCTTCTTCGTGCCCCCTGTGGTCAACACGGCCGTGACGGCCACCAGCTACACGCTCTACTCCGACGCCGCCCCCAGCGCCACCGACCTGCGCCCTGCCGGCCTGCGCTGGGACGCCTTCGACGGCAACACCGCGGTGGCCGCCGAGGTGGCCGGCAGCTTCGGCCCGGGCGACTCGCCCAATGCCCTGCGCATCACCCCCGCACCGGCCAGCTTCGGCTGGGGCCTGCTGCGCCAGTCCGGCAGCGGCGTCACCGAGAACCTCTCCGCCTTTGCCGCCCCCACCGGCCGCTTGAGCTTCCTCGTCAGCACCACCTACCCCGGCAAGATCGAGGTCGGCATCTCCACCGATACGCAGGACCGCGAAGCGCAGGAAGCCTTCCTGCAGATCGGCCCCGGCGACTACGGCTACTGCAGCACCGGCGCCTGGTGCACGGTGGACATCCCCCTGAGCGCCTTCCTGGCCGTCAACCCCAAGCTGGACCTCAGCCTCGTGCTCTCCCGCTTCGTCATCGCCGACCGTTATGGCTTCACCGGCAAGACCAACCCCGCCACCGGCGTGGGGGCCACCGATGCGCTGCTGATCGACGCCATCCGCTGGACGCGCTGAGCACCGACCAGGAGGGGGACCGACCGCCGGGGATCGACAGCCCTGAGCGCCAGCCGGGCGAACGCCATGGCAGCGCCGGAGTGGCAGGGCTAAGCTGGCAGCCCGTACCCGGAGCCATCCCACCATGCCCCCCTTGCCTGTCACCACCCTCTTCGTCGGCCTGTTTGCCCTGCTGCAGGTGCCGCTCACCGTGATGGTGGGCTATCGACGCGCCCAGACCGAGATCGCCTTTCTCGATGGCGGGGACGTGACCCTGCTGCGGCGCATGCGGGCCCACGGCAACTTCACCGAGACCGTGCCCATCGTGCTGCTGGCCATGGCCTTCGCCGAAGGCAGCGGCCTGGCCCCAGCCTGGCTGTGGGCGGGCGCCTGCTGCCTGCTGGCGGGCCGGCTTCTGCACGCCTACTGGACGGTGCGGCATGCCTGGGGCGGTCCGCGGGCCCTGGGCATGGTGATGACCTTTCTGCCTATGCTGGGCTTTGGCGGCTGGGCGCTGGCCCAGGGTTTTCAGGGGATGGTTTGATGCCCACGCGTCTGCGGCGCCCCGGGCTGCGCCACTAGACTGGTGATGGGTGCTGCACCGGGTTCGAGGTGCAGCAGGATCGTGCGCAGGTCGGGCCGCCGCGCAGGCTGTTGCTTTCCTGCTACCCCTCCATGACCGACCCGACCCTGGACCTGATTGCGGCCGCCCTGTTCGGCCTGGCCGTTGTCCACACCTTCGCGGCCAGGCTGCTCGAACGCCTGGCCCATCGCTATCCGCGCCATGCCGGCCTGTTCCACCTGCTCGGTGAAGTCGAGGTGGTGTTCGGCTTCTGGGCCATCGTGCTCGTGCTCGTCATGGCCCTGGTGGCCGACGGCCGGGCGGCCCTGGCCTATGCCGAATCGCGCAACTACACCGAGCCGCTGTTCGTGTTTGTGGTGATGGTGGTGGCCGCCTCGCGGCCGGTGCTGCAGGTGGTCGGGCGGGTGGTGTCGGTCGTGGCCCGCTGGATGCCCCTGCCCACGCCCATGGCCTCGGCCTGGCTGGGGCTGGCGGCCGTGCCGCTGCTTGGCTCCCTGGTGACCGAGCCGGCGGCCATGACCCTGGCCGCCCTCATGCTGGCCCCCCTGGTGTTCCGCCCCGAAGTGCCCGAGCGCCTGAAGTATTTCGCCCTCGGCGTGCTGTTCGTCAACGTCTCCATCGGCGGCACATTGACCTCGTATGCCGCACCGCCCGTGCTCATGGTGGCCGGCACCTGGCAGTGGGACAGCGCCTTCATGCTGGCCAACTTCGGCTGGAAGGCCGCGCTGGCGGTGGTGGTGAATGCCTCGGTCGCCACCATCTTCTTGCGGGCCCATCTGCGTGTAACCGTGCCTGCCACCTCGGCAGCCACCGCCGACACGCTCCGACCACCCGCGCCCTGGTCGGTGGTGCTGGTGCACCTGGCGCTGCTGGCCGGGGTGGTGATGCTGGCCCATCACCCGGTGGCTTTCCTGGGCCTGTTCCTGCTGTTCCTGGGCTTCACCCAGGCCTACGCCCGCCACCAGGACCCGCTGATCCTCAAGGAGGCCCTGCTGGTGGGCTTCTTCCTGGCCGGCCTGGTGGTGCTGGGCGGCCTGCAGCGCTGGTGGCTGCAACCCATCGTCGCCAGCCTGCAGCCGCTGGCCCTCTTCTTTGGTGCCCTGGGCCTCACCGCAGTGACCGACAACGCCGCGCTCACCTACCTCGGCTCGCTCATCACCGGCATCTCCGATCCCGCGAAATACATGCTGGTGGCCGGTGCCGTGGCGGGGGGTGGCCTGACCGTGATTGCCAATGCGCCCAATCCAGCAGGCGTGGCGCTGCTGAAACACGGCTTCGCCGACGAATCGATCGGTGCCGGCGGCCTGCTGCTGGGCGCACTGCTGCCGACCGCGGTGGCCGCCGCGGCCTTCCTGCTGCTCTGAGCGCCCCCAGGGCCGGGCTGCGCCCCGCCCGCCCCCCGTGGGGGTCAAGGAAACTTGGGGCGGCCCGGCGTTTCCTTGTGAGCGGGGCGGCTCCCTGCACCGGCACCCGCTCCATCCTCAGGTCACATGCGCTCGAGGATCACCGCAATCCCCTGCCCGACGCCTATGCACATGGTGCAGAGCGCATATCGGCCGCCGCTGCGGTGCAGCTGGTGGATGGCCGTGGTGGCCAGGCGGGCGCCGCTGGCGCCCAGGGGGTGGCCCAGGGCGATGGCGCCGCCGTTGGGGTTGATGCGGGCATCGTCGTCGGCCAGGCCCAGGTCGCGGGTCACCGCCAGGCCCTGGGCGGCGAAGGCCTCGTTGAGCTCGATGACATCCATCTGGGCCAGGCTGAGGCCGGCCAGGGCCAGCACCTTGCGGGTGGCGGGCGCCGGGCCGAAGCCCATGATGCGCGGGGCCAGGCCGGCCGTGGCCATGGCCACGACGCGGGCGCGCGGGGTGAGGCCGTGGCGGGCGGCGGCCGACTCGCTGGCCAGCAGCAGGGCGCAGGCGCCGTCGTTCACGCCGCTGGCATTGCCGGCCGTGACCGTGCCGTCGGGGCGCACCACGCCCTTGAGCTTGGCCAGGGCCTCGAGGCTGGTCTCGCGCGGATGTTCATCCTTGGCCACGACCACGGCCTCGCCCTTCTTCTGCGGGATGCTGACCGGCGTGATCTCGGCATCGAAGAGGCCGGCCTTCTGCGCCGCCACGGCCTTGAGCTGGCTGGCCAGGGCAAAGCGGTCCTGGGCCTCGCGTTCGATCTTGAACTGGGTGGCGACGTTTTCGGCCGTCTCGGGCATGGAGTCCACGCCGTAGCGCTCCTTCATCAGCTTGTTGATGAAGCGCCAGCCTATGGTGGTGTCGTAGACCGCGTTGCTGCGCGAGAAGGCGCTTTCGGCCTTGGGCATGACGAAGGGCGCGCGGCTCATGCTCTCCACGCCGCCGGCGATCATGAGCTGGGTCTCGCCGGCCTTGATGGCGCGGGCGGCGCTGCCCACGGCGTCCAGGCCCGAGCCGCACAGGCGGTTGAGGGTGGCACCGGGCACGACGTCCGGCAGGCCGGCCAGCAGGGCGCTCATGCGGGCGACGTTGCGGTTGTCCTCGCCGGCCTGGTTGGCGCAGCCGTAGAGCACGTCGTCGATGGCGGCCCAGTCCACCTGGGGGTTGCGCGCCATCAGGGCGGCGATGGGGATGGCCCCCAGGTCATCGGCCCGCACGCTGGAGAGGGCGCCGCCGTAGCGGCCGAAGGGGGTGCGGATGGCGTCGCAGATGTAGGCGTGGTGGGTCATGGTGGGGTCGTCGCTCGGTCGGCGGTTCAGGGGCGCTCTGGGGGACCAGGGAGAACTTGTGGGTAACTCGGTGGGAACTCAGGGAAGGGCAGGGGGCTGGGCGTTGCGGGCCAGGTCGAAGAGGCTGGTGGCCTCGACGTCCAGCACCTCCTGGCCCTGCTGGTTGTAGAGCTGCCAGCGCCAGCGCAGGATGCCCAGGCTGGGGTTCTTGGCCGAGCTGCGGGTCTCCAGCACCGTGGCGCGCAGCTGCAGGCTGTCGCCCGGGCGCACGGGGTGGGGCCATTTCACATAGGCCAGGCCGGGCGAGGCGAAGCTTTCCGAGCCCTTGAGCGCACGGTCGGCCGCCAGCCGCATGGCGATGCCGCAGGTGTGCCAGCCGCTGGCGATCAGGCCGCCGAAGGGGCCGGCCGCCGCGGCCTGGGCATCGGTATGGAACCACTGCGGGTCATAGGCGGTGGCGAACTGCAGCACCTCGGCCTCGCTGACCGCGTAGGGGCCGGCCTCGATGACCTGGCCGGCATGGAATTCGGCAAAACGCATGGGGACGGTGGGAAGACGGAAGGGATGAAGCGGCTCAGACGGCCGCCGCCAGGTCGTGGGACCGAGGCCGGCTCAGGCCGCAGCGAGGGCCTGCCAGGCCTGCTGGCGCAGCCAGGGGCTGGCGCGGTAGCGCTCGCCGCGGTAGTGGGCGTCCAGGCCGTCGAGCAGGGCCACGATGGCGGCGCTGTCCCAGCGGGCCAGCCATTCGAAGGGCCCGGCCGGGTAGTTGACGCCCAGCTTCATGGCGGCATCGGCGCCGGCGGGCGTGCAGACGCCCTGGTGCACGGCATCGGCCGCCTCGTTGATCAGCATGGCGATGGTGCGGGCCACCACCAGGCCGGGCGCATCACCCAGGCGTTGCGGTGCAAAACCCAGGGCGGCCAGCCATTGCGGCGCGGCGGCCTGCCAGTCGGCCGAGGCCGAGGCGGACACGGCCCAGGCCAGGGCGCAGCCGGGTTCACCGACGATGGGCAGGTCAAACACGGCCAGATCGCGCACGCCGGTGGCGGCAGCCAGTTCGGCGGCGCAGCGGCCCGCGCTCAGGCGCAGCTGGGCGCCGTCGATGGCCAGGCCGGTCCAGCCGCTGTCGCTCACGCGCTGGGGCGACTGGCCCTGGGCCGCCAGGCGGTCGGCCAGCAGATCGGCCAAAAGATCTGCTACACGACCGGTGCCATGCACGGCGACCGAGGAGGCCGCCGGGCAGGGCGTGGGCACATGGGCGGGCACGGCTTCCTTGCTGCTGGTGTCGCGGTAGTCGAAGAAGCCCTTGCCGCTCTTGCGGCCCAGCAGGCCGCCGTCGACCATCTCGCGCTGCACCAGCGAGGGCACGAAACGCTTGTCGTAGAAGTTGGCCTCGTAGACCGACTGGGTCACCGAGAAGTTGGTGTCGTGGCCGATCAGGTCCATCAGCTCGCAGGGGCCCATGCGGAAGCCGGCGCCACGCAGGCAGGCGTCCAGCACCGCGGGGCTGGCGGCACGCTCCTGCAGCAGGGCCAGGGTCTCGGCGTAATAGGGCCGGGCGATGCGGTTGACGATGAAGCCAGGCGTGGAGATGGTGTGCACCGGCACCTTGCCCCAGACCTTGGAGAGCTCGAAGATGGCCTGCGCTACCTCGGGCCGGGTCTGCAGGCCCGAGACCACTTCCACCAGGCGCATCAGCGGCACCGGGTTGAAGAAGTGCATGCCGACCACCCGCTCTGGATGGGTCAGGCCGCCGGCAATGGCGGTGACCGAG
>JBJOKP010000011.1:0-13072 GCA_046046045.1 Pseudomonadota bacterium
AATCGCCGCCACCAACAAGGCCAACCTGGACGCGCTGGTCGCGCTGAGCCAACAAGCTTTCAAGGGCATCGAGCAACTCGTCGAACTGAACATGCAGGCCGCCCGCAGCGCCCTGGAAGAGTCGGCCGACAAGGCCCGCGCCGCGCTGTCGGCCACCGACCCGCAGTCCCTGCTGGCCGTCCAGTCCAGCCTGCTGCAACCCGCCTCGGAGAAGGCCGTGGCCTACGGCAAGCAGGTCGCCGACATCGCCGCCGCCACCCAGGCTGAAGTGACCAAGCTGGCTGAAGCCCAGGTTGCCCAGGCCCAGGCCCAGCTGAGCGCCCTGGTGGAAGCCGCCGCCAAGAACGCCCCGGCCGGCAGCGAAAACGCCGTCGCCGTGTTCAAGAGCGCCGTCGCCAACGCCACCAGCGCCTTCGACACCGTGCAGAAGGCCGCCAAGCAGGCCGCCAGCGTCGCCGAAGCCAACCTCAAGACCCTGAGCGCCAGCGCCGAATCCACCGCCAAGGCTGCCGCCGACGCGGTGAAGAAGAGCACCAAGCGCGCCTGAGGATGACGGGTCATGGGTAGCCCGCGCAGCCCGAGACCCGTTGCTTCCAGCAGCCCACGAGCCCGGCCTGTCCGGGCTTTTTCATTGGCCTAGCCAAACGGCGGATTGCCAGCAAGGAAGCCGGGGAGACCAGCAAGCAGGTCCAAGGTGATGCATCTCCATCCTTCTGCATCGGTGCTAGCGTTGCAAGCATGCGAATTGGCCGGCTGGAGACTCGAGATGAATCGCAACCTTTCGGCGCGGATGGCGCTACCCCTGCTGCTGTCCCTGACCATGGCGGGGCCGGTGATGTCTGACCAAGCCGCACCAGACTCGCGCGGGGCCACGGTCCCGGACGCGCTGCGTTCAGCAGTGCTTGCCGATGCGGTGCGGCGTGCCGGCAACCCCTCCGCACACGCGGCACTGGCAAGTGCAGAACTCGTCACTTGGCCTGATGCCTCCCTGGGCTGCCCGCAGCCGGGCGTGGGTTACACCCAGGCGCTCGTGCCAGGCTGGCGCATGACCGTCCAGGCGGGCGGCGTCTCGCTGCTGTATCACGCCAATCTGCGCGGCACTCGCTGGCTGCACTGCGACGCTGCGCGTGCCCAGGCACCACTTCCCGTGGATCCACGCAGCTGAGAACGGGTCCGCCGACGAAAGAGAAACGCCCCGGGGATTGCTCCGCGGGGCGTCAAGCAAGCGACCGGCAATGCGGTCGCCCTGCGGTGTCGATCGCTGATCAGGGTGTGTCGACGCGCACCAGGGTCGGAGCAGTGGCCCCGGCTTCGCCTCCATACACCACCGAGCCCAGATAACGTGTGGCCGGGGCCAGGTCACTGAAGCTCAGGGACACGTTGCCCGACGTGCCCAGCGTGGCAGCAGCCGGCGCACCCACGGTCATGTTGCCGGTCGCTGTCGCGCCCACGTACCACTCGTGCAGCTTGAACGGCGTCGCCGGACCTGCCGTACCCCAGCCATGGAGATACACGGTCAACACGATGGGGCCAGCCGTGGGATTGGCGAAGGCGAAGTTCACCTCCTCGCCTGACGTGCCCGTGGTGCTCGCGCCCACCAGCGAGGCACCGAGATACACGTACATGTCGATGTCCGCGCCCGGATTCACATCGGCGTCAAAGGTGGCAAAACGTGCGTAGGTGGTGCCAGCAGGGATGGTCACCTGCGCGGCGAAGGTTCCCGTCGGGTCCGCCGGATCAAAGGTCTGATCGGGGTCCTGGGCCACCACGGCCGGCGTCACGGTCGGTGCAACCAGGCCGCGCGCCGTGGCGCTGAAGCTACCCGAATAACCAAACCCGATGTCGTAGGCGACCGGACCACCGTTCGAGGAGACGGTCGCCGGAGCGGCCAGGGCCACAGGCCGGGCAACGATGGGGCTGCGCACCGAATAGCGTTCGTTCGACCAGGTGAGCTGGCCACCGGTGTACGCATTCAGCGGCGCGTCCGTGCGCGTGAAGGTGACCTCGAAACTGCGGCTCTCACCCGGCGGCACCACCAGCACCGCAGGCGACACCTGGACATCGAAGCCGACCATTCCCGCCACGCTTGGCGCCACCGAGATGGTGCGGCGAGTGACGTTGGTCAGGGTGCGCACCACCTTCTGCACGCCCGCGACGGCGCCGATGGCGATCGACGGCACATTCAGGTTGCTCGGGTGGATCGGCGTCACGCCTCCACAGCCACCACCGGGTTCGGCACCACAGATGAAGGCCAGCCAGTCCGCGAAGCCGGAGTCATACACCAGCCCGGGCTCGAACATGCGCGCCGGCTGCACATGGCCGGCACCCTGGCGGAAGATGACCGTGGCACTGGTGTTGGGGCCGTCGAGCACGTCCCCCGCCGTGGTCATCATCGCCGACTTGATGCTTGCGGGTGACCAGTCCGGATGCTTCTCCTTCATCAACGCGGCAAGACCGGCGACATGCGGGCTGGACATCGAGGTACCGCTGTACACAGCGAAGAGTTCGTCGAAGTTGGCCGGCGGAGCCACGCCCGCGACGATGTCCTGCCCAGGGGCAATGATGTCGGGCTTGAGCAGATTGCCGCCGCCCGCACGCAGCGGACCCCGCGAAGAGAACGAGGCCGTGAACGGCGCGGGGGCCGTGTCCACCACCTGGCTCTGACTCACTGTGCCGGAGGCACCAGCGGTCTTGGCATAGGCCAGGATGGCAGCACGACCGGTGTCGGCCACGTGCACGCTGGGCACCGCATGGAAATCGGCGTTCAGAGAGTTGGGCGAGGTATTGACCAACACCATGCCGACACCGCCGGCCTCCAGCACGGCCAGGCTCTTGTTGACGCGAGCACTGACACCGCGGTCACACACCACGATCTTGCCGGCCACCTTGGCCGGATCCAGCGTTGCACCACCGTCGGAGGCGCCGAAACACAGCCGCAGGGCCGTGGGATCGGCACCGGCCAGACCAGCGTCCTCGGCGGCGATCATGGGCGCGCTGACAGCCGCCGCGGCGAACGAGGCACCCGAAAAGGAAACACCATTGCCCAGCGCCACCGAACCGACGCCTTCACGCGAATGGGTGCCCGCCGCCACCGTGGTGACCCAGGGGCCGCCATGCGCCACCGTCGAGGCCGTCGGGCCGGAATTGCCCGCCGAAGTGGCCACGAACACGCCGGCATCGGCCGCGAACAGGAAGGCGATCTCCACCGGGTCGCGGAAGCTCGTCTGGCTGCCACTGACCGAGAAGTTGATGACGTCCACCCCATCAGCCACCGCCTGCTCGATGGCGGCCACGCTATCGGAGTTGAAGCAGGAGCCGCTGGCGGAGTCGTTCGGATCGGTCTGCCAGCAGACCTTGTAGACCGCGATCCGCGCCCGCGGTGCCATGCCGCTGATGCGGCCAAGCACGGCGGCCTGGCCGGTGATGCTGGTGCGTGAGTTGCCTGCCGAGGTGGAGGCCACATGGGTGCCGTGGCCGTTGAAGTCGCGCGGAGAATTGAACTCCCAGGGCAAATTGGCATCGATGCCAGCATCACCGCCCCAGGCGCTGTTGAAGTATCGGGCGCCGACGATCTTGCCGTTGCAGTCGCGGCGATTGAAGTCTTCGCCCGTGATGCAAGTGCCCTTCCATCCACGGAGGCGCTTGTACTCGTGGCGCTCGTTGTTGGCAAAGCTGGGGTGTTCCGGCCAGATGCCGCTGTCGACGATGCCGACGACCACATCCTCACCCTTGACGTCGAACTCTTCCCAGACCCCCTTCTTGCCGTTCAGGCCGAGGAAGGCCGGGGTGGAAGAGGTATCAATGGCGCGCTTCTCGTCCAGACTGACCGAGAGCACATCCTTGCTCATGGCCAACCGCGCGACCTGCGCATCGTCCAGATCTGCGGCAAAGCCGTTGAACACCTTGGTGTAGCGATGAGCCGCCTGCAGCACCCCTGCGGATGCCATCACCTTGTCCTGGCGCGAACGCAAGAAGTCGGAATACCGCGCGACATCCAGATCATCGGCATCCAGCTTCTTTCCCCGCTGGGGCCGAGTGGCCTTGTATCCCTCGACATTGCCGTCGTAAGCGGCGGCCGGTCGCTCGGCCAGCTGCACGATGTACTTGCGTACCTTGGCCGACGTGTCAGCTGCAGCGCGTTGCCGGCCCGGCGCTTCACGCTTGGCGGCGTTTCCGGTCTGCTGCTGCTCAAGCTTGTCGGGAGGCTGGTCACCTGCGGCGTAGGCGGCCATTGCCAGGGTGGTCAGTGCGACCAACGCGAGCCGTGCAGGACGGCTCCATGCCTTGTAGTTCATCTTCGACAACTCCTTGCTGTTATCTGGTCGGCCGAAGCGGCCTCAAAGACGTGCTGGGTGTGCGTTCACCAAGTCGAAAAACGATCGGCGAAGGCCAATTGCTCCACGGCAAGCCCCCTGAGTCAATGGGGATCGACGAGAGTTTTCGCGGCTGCGCTCGACCGGGGCCAACCGGGCCGGGGGTGCCATCGCTCCACTGGAACCAATTCCTGCTCGCGCATGTAGCATCCCTTGCCCCTCAGCTCGGCCCGACTGCAGCCCATGAACCCCCGCAAGATCCTCGTCGCCCAGGGTGGTGGCCCCACCGCCGTGATCAACCAGTCCCTCGTCGGTGTGGTGCTCGAAGCCCGCCGGCACCGGGGCGTGGAGTCCGTCTACGGTGCACGCCATGGGGTACGCGGCATCGTCAACGAAGACCTGGTCGACCTGACGCAGGAAACGAGCCACAACCTCGAGATGGTGGCCGCCACGCCGGCCTCGGCCCTGGGCTCGACCCGCGACAAGCCCGACGTCACCTACTGCCAGGAGATCTTCCGCACCCTGCAGGCCCACGAGATCGGCCAGTTCTATTACATCGGCGGCAACGACTCGTCCGACACCGTGCGCATCGTCAGCGAGCAGGCCCAGGCGGCCAACTACGCACTGCGTTGCATCCACATCCCCA
The DNA here is from genome assembly GCA_046046045.1 of Pseudomonadota bacterium. Taxonomy (GTDB): domain Bacteria; phylum Pseudomonadota; class Gammaproteobacteria; order Burkholderiales; family Burkholderiaceae_C; genus Sphaerotilus. The sequence goes on from JBJOKP010000011.1 coordinate 4,960, forward strand.
AGACCATCGACAACGACCTGGTCGGCAACGATCACACGCCGGGCTTCCCGAGCGCGGCGCGTTTCGTCGCCCAGGCCTTTGCCGGCGCCAACCTCGACAACGCTGCCCTGCCGGGCGTCTACGTCGGCGTGGTGATGGGCCGCCACGCCGGCTTCCTCACCGCCGCCGCCGCCCTGGGCAAGAAGTTCGCCGACGACGGCCCCCACCTCATCTACCTGCCCGAGCGGGTCTTCGAGGTGGAGAAGTTCCTGCACGACGTCAAGGCCACCTACGAGCGCTTCGGCCGCTGCGTCATCGCGGTGAGCGAGGGCATCCACGACGCCAGCGGTCAGCCCATCATCACCACCCTGGCCAAGGAGCTGGAGCGCGACGCCCACGGTAACGTGCAACTCAGCGGCACCGGCGCGCTGGCCGACCTGCTATGCGAGGAGATCAAGGCCCGCCTGGGCATCAAGCGCGTGCGCGGCGACACCTTCGGCTACCTGCAGCGCAGCTTCATCGGCTGCGTCAGCGACGTCGACCAGCGCGAGGCCCGCGAGGTGGGCGAAAAGGCCGTGCAGTTCGCCATGTGGGGCGGCAAGGACGGCTCGGTCGCCATCAAGCGCACCGGCTATTACGCCGCCGACTACGAGCTGCTGCCCCTGGCCGCCGTGGCCGGCAAGACCCGCACCATGGAGGACGAGTTCATCACCGCCAGCGGCACCGACGTCACCGACGCCTTCCGCCTCTACCTGCGCCCGCTGCTGGGCTCGGGCATGCCCGATGCGTTCAGGCTGCGACCCAATCCGGTGGCCAAGGTGTTGAACCGGGGCTGAGGCTGCCGGACCTCACCGCCACCTGATCGCCACCTCACCCCCGCATCACGCACTCTCCCTCACCACCAGCTCGAACCCCAGGTCGATGACGGGCGCGGCGACGCCCTGGCCGTCCATCAGGTCGAGCAGCAGGCGGGCGGACTGGCGGCCGATTTCGGCGCGGGGGGTGCGGATGGTGGTGAGGGCGGGCACGAGCTGGTCGCTGCCGACCACGTCGTTGAAGCCGGCCACAGCCAGGCGCTGGGGGATGGCGATGCCCAGCCGCGCGGCGGCGAAGAGGGCGCCGTGGGCCAGGTCGTCGTTGCAGAAGAAGAGGGCGTCCAGCGCCGGGTCGGCGGCCAGGGCCTGGCTGAAGAGGGCGCCGCCGAGGGCGATGGAGGAGGGCGCGGCGCTGCTGATCTCCAGCGCCGGCTCGTAGAGCCCGGCTTCGCGCATGGCCGCGCGCCAGCCGTCGCGGCGCTGCAGGGTGCGGGCATCGAGCTGCACGGCGACGAAGCCGATGCGGCGCCGGCCGCGGGCCAGCAGATGGGCCGTCATGGCGCGCGCGGCGTCGAACTGCGACAGGCCCACGCAGTGGCTGCCGGGTCGGTCGGCCAGGGTCATCATGCGCACCACCGGCAGGTTCGCTGCCTGCACCAGGGCGCGGGCGGCCTCGGTCTGCTCGGCGCCGGTGAGCAGCAGGCCGGCGGGGCGGTGCTGCAGGAACTCGCGGATGAGCTGCTCCTCCTCGGCCGGGTCGTAGTGGGTGATGCCCAGCAGGGCCTGGTAGCCGCGCGCCCGCAGGCTGGCCTGGGCCGCCTCGATGAGGTCGACGAACAGGGCGTTGGACAGCGCCGGCACCAGCATGGCGACATAGGTGCCGCGGCGCGAGGCCAGGGCGCGCGCCGCCGGGTCGGGCACATAGCCGAGCTTGGTGCTGGCGGCCTTGACCCGCTCGACCAGGGCCGGATCCACGCCCCGCGTGCCACGCAGGGCCCGCGAGGCGGTGATGGGGCTCACGCCGGCCAGGGCGGCCACATCGGCCAGGGTGACGGCGCTGGCGCCGCCGCGTCGGGTCTGGGTCTTCATGCCTGGGGTTTGTACTGAGATGCCGGAGAGGACTCAGGCTTAGGATAGCGCTGTCCAACATTCATCCGCAAGTCCTTCCCATTCTCACTGACCGGGGCCGAGCCGGCCACAGTGAACGGGACGCCCCAAGCGGACGACGAGGCATCAACGGCTGCCCACCGTGCAGCCGTTTTTCTCGATCCAATTGGACAGCGCTATCCAACATCTGCCTTCACACGACTCCCCACCCCCTGCCGCCACCATGGTCCAGCCTGCCACCCAACCCTCTGCCAACGCCTCAGTCGCCGGTCCCGTGCTGCTGGTGGTGATGGGCGTGGCCGGCTGTGGCAAGTCCAGCCTGGGCCTGGCGGTGGCCGAGGACCTGGGCCTGCCCATGATCGAGGGCGACGCTCACCACAGCGCCGCGAGCGTGGCCAAGATGAGCCAGGGCATCGCGCTGACCGATGCCGACCGCGCCGGCTGGCTGAACCGCCTGGCCGCCCTGCTGGGCGAGGCCCATCAGCGTGGCGCGGGCACGGTGCTGAGCTGCTCGGCGCTCAAGCGCGCCTACCGCGAACGCCTGCGCGCCGACCTGCCCGCGGGCGCCCTGCGCTTCCTGTGGCTGGAGCTGAGCCCGGCCGAGGCCCTGCGCCGGGTCAGCCAGCGCGGCAGCCATTTCTTTTCCGCCAACCTGGTGGACAGCCAGTTCGCCGCGCTGGAAAGCCCGCTGGGTGAACCCGGTGTGCTGCGCCTGGATGCCACCAAACCCCTGGTCAGCCTGCGCGCCCAGGTGGCCGCCTGGCTGGCCGAGCCCGCACCGGCCTGATGGACCGGCGCAGCGCCAGCCCGCCGCCATCACCCCAACCACATCGCCCCTGGAGACCCGCCATGTCCGACCCCGCGCCCGAGATTGCCCCACCGCCACCGGCCTTCCAGCGCTGGGCCCAGCGCGCCATGGCTGCCTGCCTGGCCGTCATGGCCGTGGCGGTCTTCGTCAACGTGGTGCTGCGCTACGGCTTTGGCAGCGGCATCGCGGCCAGCGAGGAGCTCTCGCGCCTGCTCTTCGTCTGGATGGTCTTCATCGGTGCCACGGCCGCCTACCCGGCCGGTGAACACATGGCCTTCACCAGCCTGGTCGGCATGCTGAAGCGCCGGCCGGCAGCCTTTCAGGCCGTCACCCTGCTGATCCGCGCCCTGGTGGTGCTGGCCTGCGGCCTGATCGGCTGGGGGGCCTGGCAGCAGGTGGTGGTGGGCATGGGCAGCAAGTCGGTCGTGCTGGGTTATCCCACCGCCCTGCTGCCGCTGCCGGCCCTGCTCGCCATGCTGGCCATCGGCGTCATGGCGCTGATCGAGCTCGTCCGCAACCACCCCCTGGATCTCGGCCACGGTGCCGAGGTCGAGTGAGCGACCAGGCCACCCCACCATGACGACCTTCAGCCCCGAGGCCCAGGCCTTCCTCGTCTTCTCCATCGGCATGCTGGTGCTCATGGGCATAGGCATGAACATGGCCCTGGCCCTGGCCCTCACCGGCGCCGGCATGGCCTGGGTGCTGGGCTTCTGGGACGCCCAGCTGCTGGCCCAGAACCTGGTGGCCGGCGTGGACAGCTTCCCCCTGCTGGCCGTGCCCTTCTTCATCCTGGCCGGCGAGCTGATGAACTCCGGCGGCATCAGCCGCCGCATCATCGACATGGCCCAGGCCTGGGTGGGCCACATCCGCGGCGGCCTGGGTTACGTGGCCATCGGCGCGGCCGTGCTCATGGCCAGCATGAGCGGCTCGGCCCTGGCCGACACCGCCGCCCTGGCCACCATCCTGCTGCCCATGATGAAGCGCCTGGGCTATCCGATGGCCACCTCGGCCGGCCTGCTGGCCTCGGGCGGCATCATCGCGCCCATCATTCCGCCCTCGATGCCCTTCGTCATCTACGGCGTCACCACCAACACCTCCATCTCGGCCCTCTTCGTCTCGGGCATCGTGCCCGGGCTGATGATGGGCGGCGGCCTCATCCTGGCCTGGATGTGGGTGCTGCGCGGCCTGACCCTGCCGGCCGATGCCAAGCTGCCCCTGGCCCAGCGCCTGCGTGCCACGGCCAAGGCCTTCTGGGCCCTGCTCATGCCCCTCATCATCATCGGGGGCATGAAGACCGGCGTCTTCACGCCCACCGAGGCGGCAGTGGTCGCGGCCTTCTACGCCCTGGTCATCGCCCTCTTCGTGCACCGAGAGATGAAGGTGGCCGAGCTGGAAGGGGTGCTCACCCGCGCCGCCAAGACCACGGCCGTGGTGATGTTCCTCTGCGCCGGCGCCCAGGTGGCCAGCTACATGATCACCCTGGCCGACCTGCCCGGCGTGCTGACCGGCTGGTTGGGCCCGCTGGTGCAGAGCCCGCGCCTGCTCATGGCGGTGATGATGGTCACGCTGGTCATCATCGGCACGGCGCTGGACCTCACGCCGACCATCCTGATCTTCGCCCCTGTGATGCTGCCCATCGCCGTCAAGGCCGGCATCGACCCGGTGTACTTCGGCCTGATGTTCGTGCTCAACGGCGCCATCGGCCTCATCACGCCGCCGGTGGGCACGGTGCTCAACGTGGTGGCTGGCGTGGGCCGGCTGCCGCTGCACCAGGTCATCAAGGGCGTGAACCCCTTCCTGGTGGTCTACACGGCCATCCTCTTCCTCTTCGTGCTCTTCCCGTCCCTGGTCACCGCCCCGGTGAAGTGGCTGCGCTGACCCCGCGCCCCAGGACCGGCCTGTTCCGCTCCATCACCCGTCCCGTCACCCCTAGGAGAACCTCATGAACTTCCTGCGTCGCACCCTTGTTGCCGCTGCCGCGGTCACCGTCCTGGCCGCCCCCTTCCTGGCCCAGGCCCAGGACATCAAGCCCCGCCTGATCCGCTTTGGCTACGGCCTCAACGAGCAGAGCAACCAGGGCCGCGCCGTCAAGCTCTTCGCCGAGCAGGTCGAGAAGGCCAGCGGCGGCAAGATGAAGGTGCGCGCCATCGGCGCCGCCGCCCTGGGCCCGGACACCCAGATGCAGCAGGCCCTCATCGGCGGCGCGCAGGAAATGATGGTGGGCTCCACCGCCACCCTGGTGGGCATCACCAAGGAAATGGCGATCTGGGACACCCCCTTCCTCTTCAACAACGCCAAGGAGGCCGACGCCGTGCTCGACGGCCCGGTGGGCCAGAAGGTCATGGCCAAGCTGGAGGAGAAGGGCCTGGTCGGCCTGGTGTACTGGGAGAACGGCTTCCGCAACCTCACCAACACCAAGCGCCCGGTGCAGAAGCTTGAAGACCTGGACGGCATCAAGCTGCGCGTGATGCAGAACAACGTCTACCTCGACAGCTTCAAGCTGCTGGGCGCCAACGCCATCCCGCTGCCCTTCTCCGAGCTCTTCAGCGCCCTGGAGACCAAGACGGTGGACGGCCAGGAGAACCCCTACAACACCATCCTCAGCAGCAAGTTCTACGAGGTGCAGAAGTACCTCTCCATCACCAACCACGTCTACAGCCCGTGGATCATCACGGTCAGCAAGAAGTGGTGGGACGGCCTCTCCAAGGACGAGCAGAAGGTGCTGCGCGACGCCGCCATCGCCAGCCGCGACTTCGAGCGCAAGGACACCCGCGAGGAAGCCGCCAAGGCCCTGGCCGACCTCAAGGCCAAGGGCATGCAGGTGAACGAACTGCCCGCCGCCGAGGTAGCCCGCATGCGCGACAAGCTGCACACCATCAACACGGCCGTTGCCGCCAACGTCGGCCAGGACCTCTGGACCGAAACCCAGGCCGCCGTCACCAAGGTGCGCAGCGGCAAGTGAGCAAGTCGGTGGCCGAGTGAAGACGGGCCTGACCATCCGGTCGCCGAGTCAGTCCCAGGGGTCGCCCGGGATGCGGGCATACAGCTCGTAGTCCCGCGGCTCACCCCGCACCCGGCGGAAGTGGCGCAGCCGCCCCTCGAAGCGGAAGCCCAGCTTCGCGATCACCCGCCGGGAGGCGAGGTTCTCCGGCAGCACCGTCACCTGGATGCGCTGCAAGCCCCGCACCGCAAAGCCCCAGCGCACCGCCGCGCGGCAGGCCGCCGCCGCGATGCCGCGCCCTGCCAGGGCCGGCGCCACGTCATAACTCACCTCGGCCGTGAGGTTGAGCGGCGAGACGGTGTGGAAGCCCACATAGCCGATGAAATCCAGGCTGCCCGGCAGGCAGACGGCAAAGCCGAAGGGCGCCGCCGGCTCCCCCGTGCTGCAGCGCGCGATCAGGGCCCGCACCTCGTCCACGCTCTGGGTCGTGCTGCTGGTGAAACGCATGTACTCGGCATCACCCGCGTAGGCAAACCAGGGCTCGGCATCCTCGGGCGCCAGCGGGCGGAAGTGCAGGCGCAGGGGGCTGTCGTCCAGGGGCACCGACGCGCCGTCGGCCTGATTCGAGGATGGTTCCGGATGTGCTGACGCGGCCATGGTGATGCGGCTCTCCCAGGGCAGGGCCACGGCAGCAATCCGCCGCCGACCCCCCTGGCCCCATCATCTACGCCAGCGCGCCAGCACTCAAGTTCAGCCTGGGCCGAGGCCTGCCACGTGCAATTCCTCGAACGACACCAGCCGCCCCGCGATGGCCGTGGCCGCCACCGTCGCCGGGCTCGCCAGCCAGACCTGGCCCGGCCCCGAGCGACCCGGGAAGTTGCGGTTGATAGCGCTCACCGTCACCTGCTCGGGCGCGGTGGACGAGCCCGGGCCGCAGTTGGCGCAGGCGCCGCAGGCGGGCTGCAGGAGCTGGGCGCCGACGGCTTCGAAAGTGTGCAGGTAGCCCTGGGCGATGCAGTGGTCGCGCACGGCTGCGGTGCCGAACTGCAGGTAGAGCGTGGTGCCCGCCGCCACCCTCAGGCCGCGGGCAGCGGCCCAGGCAAGCACGGCGTGGACTTGGTCGAAGTCCTCGCGCTTGCCGGCGGTGCAGCTGCCACCGTAGGCGATGTCCACCCGTGACGGGCGCTCGGCGGCGGGCAACTCGGACAGAGCCACGCCGCGGCCCGGATCGCCGGGGCGGGCGACCATGGGGCTGAGGGCGCTGGCGTCCAGGGTGATGACCTCGGCATAGGCCGCGCCGCGGTCGCTGCACATCCAGGCTTCGAGGGTGAAGTCGACGCCGCGGCGTTCGCGCAGGAAGCGCACGGTCTCGGCATCAGGCTCGACCAGGCCGGTGAGTCCGCCGAGTTCGGCCACCATGTTGGTGAGCGTGGCGCGTTCGTCAGTGTTGAGCGCACGCACGGCCTCGCCGCCGAACTCGAAGACCTTGCCCACGCCCGCGCCGGCGCGGATGGCGGGCTGGGCGAGCAGGTGCAGGACGAGGTCCTTGGCGCTCACGCCGGCGGGCAGGCAGCCGGTCACCTCGATGCGCAGCACCGGCGCCATCGCGATGCGGGCCGCACCCGTGACGAAGGCATTGGCCATGTCGGTGCTGCCCACGCCCAGGGCCACACAGCCCAGCGCGCCGCTGTGCGGCGTGTGCGAGTCGGTGCCGATGAGGAACTGGCCCGGCAGCGCGTACTGCTCGGCCACCATGGCGTGCGAGATGCCCTGCGAGCCGGTGTTACCCGGGTCGCCGGCCTCCAGCGCCTGCAGATAGCCGTGGTCCTTGAGGCCGAAGCGCTGCGCAAAGGCACGGTGGGCGCGCGAGAGGCCCACCACCTCACCCACCAGGCCCTGGCCCACATGCACGGGGCTCTGATGCACGTAGCTCAGGTGGTCCTCGAAGCAGACGATGCTGGCTGGGTCGTGCAGCGCCAGCGCGGTGGCGCCGAAACGTTGGTCCAGCATGTGGGCCACCATGCCCGTGTAGTACTCATGGATGAAGCGCAGGTCGGGCTGCACCCAGCGGGCCGCGCCGGCCGGCCAGTCGTCATCGGCATCGGCGGCGGGCGGCACACCGGCTTCATGCCTCAGGGCCAGGCGGTGGCGGCGCAGGATCTTCTCGAACAGGGTCTGCGGCTGAGGCGGCTTTGACGTCGCGGCCACGGCGACGGGCGCCGGCCGAGCACCGGCCAGCACCTGGGCGCCATAGGCCAGCAGGCCACCGGCGCGCAGGATGGCGGCGCTGAGCGGGTCGCGACCGGCCAGCAGCTCGTCCAGGGTGATCACCTCGCCGCGGCGTATGCGCGCCACCAGGCCCAGGTCGGTGGAGGTGTGGAGGCCCAGGTTGTCGGCGTTCTGGCGGTAGATGCGCTCGAAGCTCTCGGCAATCACCAGGCGGATGCCCGCGGCCTGTTCGGC
>JBJOKP010000012.1:0-13015 GCA_046046045.1 Pseudomonadota bacterium
CGAACTGCTGACCTTGCCGACCTTGAAGCTCAGGCCGTCGACGATGTTGTCGAAGCTGTTGCTGGTCGAGGTCACGGCCAGGCCGTTGACGGTGGCCTTGGCATCGGCGGCAGACTGGCTGCGGCTCATGTTGGAGATGCCGGCATCGGGGTCGTAGGCCAGGGCCGAGAGGCCGGCGGCATCGCTGTCATTGCCGTCGTCATCGGTCACGCTGATCTTGAAGCCGTTGGCCTCGCCGGTGGCGCTGCTGCGCAGCACCAGGCGGGCGCCGGAGGAGTCGTTGATGATGGCCGCGGTGACCCCGCCATGGGCCGCGTTGATCTTGTCGCGGATGGCGCTGAGCGAGGTGGCGGACGGGTCGATCACCACGTCCACGGTGCCGGCCGGCACGCGCGAGACAAAACCGCTCGGATCGGTGCCCCAGCGGCCCAGCTCGATGTGCAGGGTGCCGCTGCCCACGGCCGTGGCGCTGCTGGCGAACTTGCCGCTGGCCAGGGCCTGGGCGGTGGCGAGCTGCTGCACGCTCACGCTGTAGGCGCCGGCGGCAGCCGTGCTGTCGGTGGAGGCGGCGACGATGCTGGCATCGGCGGAACTGGCGGTGGTCTGCGACCAGTTGCTGGGCGAGGTCAGCTCCTGGGCGGCCGACTGCAGGTCGGAGAGATAGCTCTGGATCTTGCCGTAGGAGGACAGGGTGCCCTGGATCTTGTCGGCGGCCGCCTGCATCTGCGTGAGCGGCTGCTTCTCGATCGTCATCAGCTGGGTGACGATGGAGTTGACATCCAGGCCGCTGCCTATGCCTGCTGAAGAGATGGTTGCCATGATGACCGCCTTGCCACTGCTCCGGCGCCTGCCTGCTTGCCCACGAATGGTTGAGGACGCTGATCGCCCTCTCGGCCCGCCTGGACCTTGCTTCGGCAGGCGCGCGAGGAACTTGAGGTCCGCGTATGCGCCGGACTGCCTTGAGCCCGGCGGACGGGTGCCGGACTTCCACCGCCTCCCCCACGGCGCGCGCAAGCCGCGCGCCGGTGACCCAAGGTCGCTGCCGGACTCCCGACGTCCACGGTCACCCCTTGAGCAGGGACAGCACTTGCTGGGGCAGCTGGTTGGCCTGGGCGACCATGGCGTTGCCGGCCTGCTGCAGCACCTGGGCGCGCGAAAGGTTGGCGGTCTCCGCCGCGAAGTCGGCGTCCATGATGCGGGCGCGGGCCGCGCTCTGGTTCTCCACCGAGACCTGCAGATTGCTGATCACGGCATCGAAGCGGTTCTGCGAGGCGCCCAGCACGGCACGTTCGCTGTTGATCTTGTCCAGCGCCCTGTCGATGTCGTCGATCACGGTCTTGATCGAGCCCAGGGTCGAGGTGCTGTCGATGTTGAGGCGGCCGGTGGCCAGCACGCCCGAACCGGTCAGCGAGGCGATCTCGCTGGCGGTGGCCATGTTGGTCAGGGGCACGTCGATGGTGTCGACGTCGTTGGTGCCCGCCCCGACCTGGAAGGTCAGGGTCTTGCCCGCGGCGCCGGCCAGGATGGCCTTGCCGTTGAAGGTGGTGCCGCTGAGGGTGCGGTTCACTTCCTTGGCCAGTTCGCCGAACTCCTTGTCCAGCGAATCCTTGTCGCTGCTGGAGTTGGTGGCGTTGCGGGCCTGCACGGCGAGTTCACGCATGCGCTGCAGCACGTCGCTCACCTTGCCCAGCGCACCTTCAGCCACCTGGGCCATGGAGATGCCGTCGCTGGCATTGCGGATGGCCACGTTCATGCCCTTGACCTGGGCATTCATGCGCTCGGCGATGGCCAGGCCCGCTGCGTCGTCCTTGGCGGAATTCACGCGCAGTCCGGAGGACAGGCGTTGCATCGAGGTCGCCAGGGCGCCCTGGGACCCCGACAGGGCGCGCTGGGCATTCAGCGACACGAGGTTGGTGTTGATGGTCTGGGGCATGGTGGCACTCCACAAGCGTCTGTCGTTCCTCTGCGCCGGCATCCCTGGCCTGGCGCGACTCAGACCCCTGCTTGGGAATCTGTGAGACTGATTCTGGGCAGTTCGCCTCGGCGCAATGGCCTGAATTGAGGGCCGAGACGGCCGCATCTCGGCACCGCGGTCCCGAACTGAAGCCTGGCAGCGGTTTCGGGCCGGCACCTGCGTGCAGATCTGACGTCTGGACCGGGGAAAGAAAAAGAGGCCGCTCATGCGGCCTCTTGAGAGGGGGAAGGAGGCCGGTACGGACCGGTCACCACCTCCGGGGCAGGCAGGTCCGCCAGGGACCTGCACAGGATCAACGGAGGATGATGGAGGTGGCCGGCACGGTGTAGGTGGCACCCATGTTGGACGTGACGGTGATGGTCTCGGGCTGCAGGAAGGTGCCAGGCAGCAGCGGGCTGTTGATCACACCCACGGTGCTGTAGATCCAGCAGGGGTCGGCCGAGGGGCAGACCGCGGGCGAACCGGCCACGTTCTTCGACAGGGTCATGGGCTGCGGGTTGGGCGCCAGCTTCACCTGCACCGTCTCCTGCTTCATGATGTCGAAAGAGGTCGCCGTCATCTGGACGTAGAGCTGCAGGCCGGGAATCAGCGTCGTGTGGGTATCGATGGCCACGAGGTTGATCTTGCCCCGGTTCTGGCGGTTCTCCCAAACGGCCGTGGTGACGGCGATGGCATCGGGCGGCGTGGCGTTCGGGTTCACCGGCGGGGGCGGCGCACCCACGGTCTTGGCGCCCGGGCACAAGGTCTGTGCGAAAGCCGGGTCGATCATCGGCGAGGCCCAGGGGGCCGGGTCAAGCTGGCCGACGACGGGGCCGACCTCGTTGGCACCCACGGTCATGGTGGTCAGAGGGCCGGTGCCACAGTACAGGAAGGGCAGATCCTGGAAGTTGCCCGGGACGGTGGGGTCACCGGCCAGGGTGTTCTCGGCAAAGATGAACTCGAAGTTCGGTGCCCGGTACTGGCCCGCGATCAGGCCATTGGCGTAGGGTTGGGGGTCACCGATCTGGCCCCACCAGACCTGGTTCTCACCGGGCATGGAGCAGACCGACCAGTTGTTGCCGCAGAGGCTGCGGCTGACCACGCGCAGTTCCTTGGTCGCGGGCAGATAGGCACCGGCATTGGGCTTGAAGACGAAGCGACCGACCACCGGCGGTCCCGCCGGATTGGCCGAGCCCAGCAGGCGGTCAGTGGTCTTTCCGCTGATCGGATCCACATCCACCGCATAGAGGTCGACCATGGTGCTCGGGTCGGTGGTGAAACCGACGAACAGCACGCGCGAGGTGGCTTCCTGCGGCAGATTGGCGATGGGCAGGGCACCCGTGCCTTGCAGGATCTCCTCGATGCCCACATAGGCGGGCTGGGTGCCGGGCTTGGTGAAGATGCCCAGGCGGGCCGTGATCGTGTGGGCAGAGATGTAGGGCCCGTTGCGATCAACCTTCAGGTTGCCGGCGTAGTCGATGAAGTCCCCCACGACAAAGGGAGCCTGCTGGGTCGGATCGGTGGCGCAAGTGGCGCAGTTGGGCGGATCCATCACCCAGGTGCGGCAGTACTGGCCATCAACTGGCTGCACGAAGGTCGGGAAGGGCGTCGGCAGCGAGTTGCAGTTGGGCGCAAGCGGGCGGTTGGCCTGCGGGCAGAGGGGATCGTTGCCATTGCGGGCTGCCACGGGATCCGTGCCGAAGGGGTTCTTGCGGGGGATGCACATCGGATACCCGGTCTCGGCCGAGATGGTCGGGTTGTCCGTGTCGGCCGTGAACCGCTTGTCGTAGCCGGTCTCGATCAGGTCGGCTCCGCTGCCTGGCTTGCCATGGGTCTTGCCGAACCGGCCCACGGGGTCGTTGATGCGGATGCGCACGTCGCTGTAGGAGCACACGCCGGGGGCGCCACCCACATGCAGTTCGGCATTGACGTAGTCGATGCAGTTGATCGTCCCCTGCCCTGCATTGAGGGACTGCTGGGAGATGTACACCAGGCCAGCGATGTAGCGGCCTTCGACGATATTGCCCTGGACCCGCACCTCGTAGGAGGGCATCGGGGCGTTGTAGGGGTACAGGCTGGCGGCTACCGGCAGGCGCACCTTGTCGGCCAAGGCCAGGCCGGTGGCAGGCACCGAGGTGGCGGTGGTTGCCGGCATCACCGTGGCATCGACCAAGGTCGGGTCGAAGAGTTCAGCCCAGGTCAGCGAGGTGGCCGGCATCTGCAGCACGGTGTTGCAGGGGATCACGATCTCCTTGCCGTTCACCTTGAGCCAGCCGCCGCGCAGCTTGTCATGGGCTGGGGTGCAGATCGAATTGGTGGTGTCCAGACGGGCTTCCTGGATGAAGCCGATGACGTCGAACTGGGCCGGAACCGCAGCCGGACGACCGACCGGACCGGGCGGAAAGACACCCGGCGGTGCCTTGGCCGCGTGGGCCGGCAGGCCGGGCAGCAGCGCTGCCAGGGCCAGGGTCAGGCCGCTGGCGAGCTGGTGCCAGCGCAGGCCGCCGGGGGCGGCTGCGTGAAGGGAGGGGGCCGTAGCGGCCTGAATGCGGGTGGGCATGTCGATTACCTCGCAGCGATGGTCGGGGTCGTTGGAGTGAGGATCAGCGGACGACTGTCGTCGCGGGCCGGACGGCGGGTTCGGTGCCGGACACATAGCTGCCGTTGTCATTGCGCAGGCAGGTGCCCAGGGTGCGGCCGTTGCTGCCGGTGGCCGGCAGGGTGCGCCAGTCATCCAGGGCCTTGCCGCCAGCGCCAGCCACCACGCGGGTGTTGTCGCCGGTCTGGCCGTTGGGCAGGCGCAGCTCCGGGTGATCAAAGGGCGCGGCCTCGCAGGCCACGCGCTGGTCGGTCAGGGCAAAGCGCAGGAAGGCCACCAGGTCGGCCTGCTCCTGGGCCGTCAGGTTGAGAGGACGAACGGCAGGGTGCACATTGGTCTTGCCGCTGCCAGGGGCGGTGTGGCCGGTGGTATCAATCAGTTCGCTGCCGCGGCGGTCGCCACCGCGGTTGTAGAACTCGACCACCTGCTCCAGGGTCCAGCGGCTGCCGTTGTGGAAGTAGGGTTGGGTCAGGGCAATGTTGCGCAGCGAAGGCGTCTTGAAGGCGCCGTCCACCGCCACCCGGGTATTGGCCGGGTCGGGTGTGGCCCAGCAGTCCTTCAGGCTCAACTTGACGGTGAAGATGCAGGGATCGATCCACAGGAAGTCACCCACCGGCTGGCCCGACAGGCTGGCCAGCCAGGTGCGGGTGAACGACAGGGGCTTGCCCCAGGGATCCGTGCCACCCACACCCAGGTCTTCCTGGGTTGGCCGCACGCCGATGTTGTAGAAGCCGCTGTCGTAGACGCCAAGCTGGCGATCGCCGGTGAACATGTGCTCGACCACGTTGGTCTCGCCGCTGATGGGTTGCAGCAGGCTGCCGGCATTGGTGAACTCGGCCCCCTTGTGACACATCACGCACAGAGCCTTGCCGCGGAACAGCAGCAGGCCGTTGACCTGCTGGGGCGTCAGCGCCGAGTTGTCGGGTGCGAACCAGCCGCTGCCGACGAAACGATCGAAGGCCGTGTCGTCCGAGATCAGGGTCTGCTCATAGGCCTGGATGGCCAGCCCCCAGAACATGGAGAAGTTGATCTCCATCTGGCTGTAGCCGTCCACCGCGGCGGCAGCGCCCCACCAGGCCGGATCGAAGGCTTCCTTGATCAGGTCGGCATAGCTGGGCACGAGGCCCTTGCCACCTGGGGCGCGGTAGGCACCCAGCACGCTGTCGCTGGCATGCACCGTCTGGTTGGCCAGCGGACGCACGCCCAGCATCTTGCGACCCAGGTTGCGGAAGCCCTTGGCAGCGCAGGACATTTCCACGTCCGACAGGGCCGGACCGACGGCCTGCGAGGCCAGGGCGGCGTTCTGCAGCTGCATGCGGCCCCAAGCGGTGCTGCCGTTGGGCATCAGGCGCAGGATCTTTGCACCCTCGTCGCGGTTGCCGAAGGGCGTCACGCCGTTGAAGACGTTGTTGGCCCGGCCGTCCCAGAAGTTGCGGTAGTTGAAGGCGGCGTTGATCACCGTGGGCGTGTTGCGGCCGGTGGTCAGGCGGGTCAGCGCGCCATGCACGTTGAAGCCGTCCAGGGCACGCGTGCTGCAGTCCTCGGCCGCCTTGCCCAGCAGCTTGACGAAGCCGCCCGACATGGTGCCCTGCGAGCCCACCACGTCATCACTTTCGAAGGCGATGGCGGAGTTGCGGTCGTTGGGGTCGGTCAGGCGGTAGGTCGGGAAGTCGGTGGGCTTGAGGGTGTAGTTCAGGCCGGCGACATTGGTGTAGCTGCGCGCGAACTTGCCGTCCGCCCCCGGGTGGAGCTGATTCTTGATGCGATCGTCGGCGCCGGCACGGAAGTGGCAGCTGGCGCAGGCCACGCCGTCGCTGCCTACCTGGGCGTCCCAGAACAGGGCCTTGCCCAGGCGGATGGCGGCGTCGTTGTTGCGGATGTACTGCTCCAGCCCGGGGATGGGTGGCAGCGGCACGTTGGCCAGAGCCGTCATGGGCGGCAGCATGTCCGCGGTGAACGGGAAATCGATGCCCGGGATGAGCTGCTCGCCGCTGGCACTGTTGCCGGTCAGGCGCACCCCTTCCAGGGTCTGGATCAACTGGCCGCTGCTGTTGATCACCGAGTTGCTGCCGCGTGCCAGGGTGCGGCCGTCTTCGGTCGTCCCCAGCAAGCCCTCGCCGGGCAGAAAGGCGGAGGACTCGAAGTCCGGCACCAGTTGCACTGGCAGGCCAGAGTGCTCGGGGATGAAATCGTCAGGCGCGAGCGCGACCAGGCCGGCCGCGTTCTTGCCCATGCCCCGCGCGACGACCCCGAGGCCGTAGGCGGCGAGCACGCCGGCGATGGCAGCCATAGCGAACAGCTTGATGCGCCGGCTGCGTGGATCACTATTCCTCATAGAGACTCCCAGATCGTGGTGGAGGGGAGCCGGCCTCGCTGCGGGCCGCCCCCCGATCCGGAGACCGGGAGGCTGAACGCAACAAGGCCTGAGCCTTGGGTTGGTTGGAGTTGGTGTCGATGAAGCCCGCTCAGTCGAGGCAAGCTTCTTTAATTAACGAACCTGAGGATGGATTCTTCGGCTTAACCAAAGATTAGGACATCCCGTGCCTGCAGGCACTGAGAAGCTTGTCGGGGTAAAAACCCACGAAACCCAGGCCGGCGCCCACCAGCACGTCGGCCCGATACGACATCCGGGAGTTGTGAATTAATACCAGGAAAGCTTCCGATCCCCATGGGAATCGACCTCTCGAAGTCGGAACTTAAGCCTGGCAAATCAATAAGCCGAAGTGCCTGGGAAACTTCCACAGTAATTTGGCCGCATCCTGTGGCATTCGAGTTGGCGGGTCGTGAAAACTTGCACGAAGACCGCTTTGCCAAACTCCCGAGCGGTATGCCGGCAGGCATTTCCCTCACCCCCGCGGATGGGGTGACGCAAATTCCTGCAATTCTGAAAATCGGCAGCGCCAGGAAAATTCGCCAACCGGGAAAAACAACGGGCCGCCCGCAGGCGGCCCGTCACGGGCAGATGGCGATGAGCCGATTGCAGATCTGCCTGCGCCGGACCTGGCCGGCGCCGCAGCCCGCGCGGCCGGGCTCAACGCAGCAGCGAGAGCACCTGCTGGGGCAGCTGGTTGGCCTGGGCCACCATGGCGTTGCCGGCCTGCTGCAGCACCTGGGCACGCGAAAGGTTGGCGGTTTCCGCCGCGAAGTCGGCATCGGTGATGCGGGACTTGGCTGCGCTCTGGTTCTCCACCGAGACCTGCAGATTGCTGATCACGGCGTCGAAGCGGTTCTGCGTCGCACCCAGCATGGCGCGTTCGCTGTTGACCTTGTCGATGGCCGTGTCGATGTCATCGATCACGGTCTTCAGCCCGCCCAGGGTGGTGGTGCTGTCGATGGTCAGGCGACCGCTGGCGGTGACGCCCGTGCCGGTCAGGTCGGAGATCTCGGTCGCCGAGGCCATGTTGGTCATCTTCACGTCGATGGTGTCGACGTTGGAGGTGCCCGCACCGACCTGGAAGGTCAGGGTCGTGTCGGCCGCCTTGGCCAGGATGGCCTTGCCGTTGAAGGTCGTGCCGCCGATGGTGCGGTTCACTTCCTTGGCCAGTTCGCCGAATTCCTTGTCCAGCGAATCCTTGTCGCTGCTGGAGTTGGTGGCGTTGCGGGCCTGCACGGCGAGTTCACGCATGCGCTGCAGCATGTCGCCCACCTTGCCCAGCGCGCCTTCAGCGGTCTGCGCCAGCGAGATGCCGTCGTTGGAATTGCGGATGGCCACGTTCATGCCCTTGACCTGGGCGTTCATGCGCTCGGAGATGGCCAGGCCGGCCGCGTCGTCCTTGGCCGAATTGATGCGCAGACCCGAGGACAGGCGTTGCATCGAGGTGGCCAGCGAGGCCTGCGAGGCCGACTGGTTGCGTTGTGCGTTGAGAGAGACGAGGTTGGTGTTGATGGTGGTTGACATGTTGCACTCCTGGGTAGGGATGAAACCGGCACTAGCGCCGAAGGAAAGCACGCGGCTGCCAAGGCTGTCGCGGCGATGCCCAGCGCTAGTCAGCCTCGAGTCCCGTGTGGGTCTTCCACTCGAACCATCAGCCGCCTAACCGGACCTCGGGGCCTTTGCAGACCGCCGATATCCCGCATATCGGTGAAGCTTCCGGGGAACTTAAGGGTTACCGCGCTTCGCACCGGAGCCACCTGTCGTTGCCGGCTGATGACTTCGTCGCAACCGTAGATTGCGCCTGATCAGGTCTGGCCACTGCCACGAATAGCGGCGCGCTCACCCGCCAATTTCCATCCCGTGGGCGCACCCCGCTCCCTACAGTGGCGCCATCCCCTGCAGGATGGCGCCCTGGCCTGGCCGCGGCAGCACGGCTGCAGACCTCCACCCCGGGCCCGTCATGCAGACCGAACTCTCCCTCCCCTCCGCCGGCCCGGCCGCCCTGACCCTCACGGCGCTGCTGGCGGCCACGCCGGCACAGGCGGCGGCGCCGCGGCCATCCAAAGTCATCCCCCAGCGTCAGGCCGAGAAGGCGCACAAGGCCTGGCAGCGCGGCATTGCCCTGAGCCGCCGCAAGCAGCATGGCGCTGCCGCCGACGAATTCCAGCAGGCCACCCGGCTGAATCCGGAGGATGGCCTCTACTGGCTCAACCTGGCCAACAGCCGCCACCACCAGGGTGACCATGGCGCCACGCTGGAAGCCGCGCGCGAAGCCGCCCTGCGCGGCCAGAGCCCCCTGCTGGCCCATCGCCTGATGGCCGAATCGCTGCGCGAACTCAAGCGCCTGGCCGAGGCCCTGGCCATCCTGCAGGGGCCGCCAGCCGGCTGCGACCCCGATGCCGCCTGGCTGCTGCTGGAGGGCAATGTGCTCTTCGACCTGCAGCGCCCGGCCGATGCCGTGAAAGCCCTGCTCGGCGGCCTGGCCGCCCCGGACTGCGGCCATGAGCAGCGGGTGCGCGGCATGATGCAGCTGGGCCATGCCTTCTCGGTGCTCAAGCGCCACCAGGACGCCGCCATCTGCTACCGCACGGTGCTCGATCTCGAGCCCACCATCCTGGCCGCGGCGCTCTACGCCGCCCACTACAGCGCCTGGGCGGTGGACTGGGACGAGCTCGACCGCGACCTGGCGCGCCTGACCGACTGCATCCGCCTCAACCATGAGCAGGGCCGCAACGCCATGGGGCTCTCGCCCTTCTGCGCCCTGACCCTCACCGACGACGCCCAACTGCTGCGCTGGCTCTCCGAACTGGCGGCCGCGCCCTCGGTGATCCCGTCCACCGGCAAGGCCGCGACACGCGAGGCGCGCCGCCCGATCGAACGCCACGATGGCCGCCTGCGCCTGGGCTTCCTCTCCTCCGACTTCCACCACCACGCCACCGCCATCCTGATGGTGCAGATGCTGGAGGCCCTGGATCCGGCGCAGTTCGAGGTCTTTCTCTATTCCGCCGGCCAGATGGACCGCAGCCCGCTGCGCCTGCGCCTGGAGGCCGCGACCACGGTGGTGGAAGTGGGCGCGCTGGACAACCGCCAGACCGCCGAGCGCATCCGCGCCGACCGGATCGGCGTGCTCTTCGACCTCAAGGGCTACACCATGGGCTCGCGCATGGCCGTGCTGGCCCACCGTCCCGCCCCCGTGCAGGTGGCCTGGCTGGGCTACCCGGGCACCTGCGGCGCCCCCTATGTGGACTACATCGTCGGCGACGCGGTTGTCACCCCCCTAGCCCACCAGGCCGACTTCACCGAGCAGATCGCCCAGATGCCGGTCTGCTACCAGCCCAACGACACCAGCCGCAGCCGCCCCGAGCCCTGGAGCCGCCAGCGCTGCGGCCTGCCCGGGCAGGCCTTCGTCTTCGGCAGCTTCAACCAGATCTACAAGCTCGTGCCCGAGGTCTTCGCCGCCTGGTGCCGCATCACCCTGAGCCGCGAGGACGCCGTGCTCTGGCTCATGGTGGACGACGAGGCCACCCAGGCCCGCCTGCGCAGCGCCGCCGCCGCCCAGGGACTGGCGCCCGAGCGCCTGGTCTTTGCCCCCTTCGCCTCGACCGAAGACCACCGCGCCCGCCTGCCCAACCTCGACCTGGCCCTGGACACCTTCCCCTGCGGCGGCCACACCACCACCAGCGACGCCCTCTGGGCCGGCGTGCCCGTGCTGGCCCTGGCCGGCCAGGGCTTTGCCTCGCGCGTGGCGGCCAGCCTGCTGCATGCCGTGGGCCTGCCCGAACTGGTCTGCACCGATCTGGACGACTACATCGAGCGCGCGATCACCCTGGCCCGGCCCGGCTCGCACCTGGCGGACCTGCGCGCCCGCCTCGCCCGTGATCGCGACAGCGCCCCCCTCTTCGACGGCCAGCGATTCGCCGCCGACTTCGGCGCCCTGATCCTGCGCATGGTGGCCCGCCATGACCAGGGCCTGCCGCCCGCGCCGCTGCAAGCCTGTCCAAGCCAGGGCTGACCATGACGACGGCCCTGCTCCCGCCGGCTGAACCCCGCAGCCGCCGCGGCCAGGACTATCCGCACCAGCAGTCCCTGGCCGACTGGCTGGGCCAGCCACGGGCAACTCTGCCGTCCGATCAGCCGTCCGCCCGGCAGCTGGCCCACCTCCTGACCCTGGCCAAGGCCACGCAGCTGCCGCCGGCTGACCGGCTGGCCCTGCATGAAAGGCTGCACGCCCTCTGGCCCGCCTGCACGCCGGCCGAGCAGGCCGACCTGGCGGGCTTGCTCGACGGCCGCCTGCGCAGCCTCTGCCTGCAGCTAGGCGCCCCCTGGGGCGAGCCCATGGCCATGCGCTGGCTGGCCCTGGCCCACCTCGGCCCCCAGGCGGGCGACAAGTCGGCCCAGTCCGCCGGCCTGCCGCAGAGCCCGGCCTTTGCCCTGCACCTGCTCCAGCACCATGGGCTGATGGACCACCCGGCCTGCCGCTGGCCCGGCCTGCTGGCCCGCGCCAGGCTGCTGCCGCCCGGCGATGCCCAAGCCGCCCTGCCCCTGGTCGAGACCCTCACCCAGGCCGTGGTGGCCGGGCTGGAAGATGCTCGGGTCGAGCCCGCGCCATCCATCGGTCCTACCGGACCCACCGGACCGACCGGCCCGACTGGCCCCATGCCCACGGCTGCAGCGACGGGAACTGCCAGTCCTAGCCTCTCCGTGCCACCGCTGGCCGCGCTGCAATTGCTCTTCCACCTCGGCCTGAGCCAGGGCCTGCCCGAGCTTGCCACCCAGGCCCTGGTCGGCCTGCTGCAGGCCGGCGGCACGCCCGCCCAGCTCGCCCCCGAAGACCTGGCCGGCTGGCTCGGCGCCGGCCAGCCCCTGGCCCTGCAGGCCGAACTCCAGGCCGACTGGCTGATGAAGTTGCCGAGCGGCCCGGCGCTGGGCACACAAGCCGCCATGGCCCTCTGGCTGGCCGCCCTGCAGCACTGCCTGCAGCGCCCCGCGACCCAGGCCCGCCTGGCCACCCTGCCCGCCCCGGAGGCGGTGGACCCCCAGGCCCTGGCGTGCCTCTGCGCCCGTCCGGCCTGGAAAGTGCTGAAAGTCCTCGATCACTGCTACCACATGGCCGACGAAGGCCGGCTGCCGGCCGACATCGCCCGCCCGCTGCTGGCCTCGGGCACCCTGGCCCCTGCCGCCTGTGCCCGCCTGCAGCGCCTGCTCGCCGCCCAGGCCCTGGACCAGGGCCAGCTGGCCCCGGCCCTGCAGGCTCTGGCCGCCGCCCGCGCCGCCAGCGGCCAGGAAGACACCGAGGCGCGGACCACCCTCAGCGCACTGCTGGGCCTGCTCGACACCCCCCTGGCCCAGACCCCGGGCGAGGCCGTCGCGCAGGCCCGCCGCGCCCTGCACACGTTGCGCGGCTTGCTGGACCCTTCCGGCACCGCGGTGCCAGACGTGGCCTTGCCCGACTCCTTATCTGGCCCAAGCAGCGACGCCACGACCGACGCCAGCGCCAGCCCACCCACCCGCCTGCCCGCCGAGTTGCAGGCCTGGCTGGACCTCCAGCAGGCGCTGAGCCGGCTGCGCACCCAGCCAGACCCCGCTGCCGCCGAAGGCCTCGCCGACATCCTCGCCTGGTGGGCGCCCCTCACCGCCTTGACCGCGCGGGCCCTGGAAGACGGCCGGCTGAGCCCCCTGCAGATCAACCGGCAGGCTGACCCGGCCCTGGCGCGCACGCTCTGGCTCAGCCTCCAGGACGACCCCGAACATGGCGCCGAGGCCACTGAACGCCTGGCCCGCCAGCAGCGCTGGCTGGGCCGGGCCAGCCTGCTCACCCATCGCCCCGCCGCACACCTTCCGGCGCGCCGGACCTCCCGGCCGAGCCAGGACTATCTCTGGGTCGAACCGGTCCAGGCCGCCGAGCCGCAGTTGCTGGTCGTGCCGGCCTGCCTGGACAGCCGCCACAGCTTTCCCCAGGTCGGCCTGCTGCAGCAGGGCCTGCCCGGCCACCACCTGCTCTTCCTCAACAACCCGGCCTTCGACTGGTATTGCGATGCCAGCTTCGAGGCGGTCTGCGGGCTGATCGAGGACCGTGTCCTGCCCCGCT
>JBJOKP010000013.1:0-12884 GCA_046046045.1 Pseudomonadota bacterium
CATGTACCTCGCACCTGCAGCCGAGGCCCTGCCCCATGCTGGCCACGGCGGCCTGGGCAAGGCAGAGCCCATGATGCCGGCCGCAGCAGGCTGTCGCAATTGCGAACAAGCCCGAAGATGCATCCGTTTTACCTGTGCCAACTGCCAGCAGGATTGCTCCATTGAGTAACACCTGTCTGGCACAACGCTCCAGAGTCGCCACCGCAACGTCACAACCATCTCCAGGGCGCAACAGTCGCCCAGGCGACAAGTCCACCCGACTCCGGACCGACCCTCAAGACCGGGGCCCGATCCGCACCGCAACGCCACAAGCTTGAAGGTGGCATACCGATTGCAGAAGCGCCGCCATCCCTTTTTTGACCCCCTGGAGAGATAGAGATGGCACGAGGAGACTTCTGGCGCGCAGGCGCCCTGGTTCTGGTTTGCGCAGCCGTGGCCAACCTGGCCGCCGCCCATGGCGACGTGACGCCGCAGGCCGTGGACACCAGCAGCCTGCCGCAGCTGGGCGCCGACTGGCGCAGCGAGAACCCCTTCCGCAACAACCCGACGGCTGTGAAGATCGGCACCTCGGCCTACAACCAGAACTGCGCCCGCTGCCACGGCCTGGAGGCCATCTCCGGGGGCATCGCCCCCGATCTGCGCCGCCTGGACAACGACTGCAGCAACATCAAGGTCGAGGCCAAGAAGGCCGCCTGCATCAAGGAGATCGACGAATACGTGCTGACCACCGTGCGCCGCGGTCGCACCCGCAATGGCGCGGTCTACATGCCTCCGTTCGAGGGCATCCTATCGCAGGAAGCCATCTGGTCGATCAAGGCCTACCTGGAAACCCGCCGCGAGAAGCCGCTGTGAGCGAGCAGATCGTCAACCGCCGCCGTGCCCTGTCCGGGCTGGCTGGCGCCGGGCTGACCGCTGCCGCCGGCCTGGGCCTGCTGCCGCTGGCGGTCCGGGCGCAGGCCTCGGCGCTGGATCGCATCCGCCAGCGCGGCAGCCTGGTGGTCGGCGTCTACCAGGACCTGCCTCCTTTCCACGTGGCCGGCAAGGGCATCGAGGTGGAACTGGCCCAGGCCCTGGCGGACAGCCTGGGCCTCAAGCTCAGCCTGCTGCCCTTTGCGGCCGGCGAAAACATGGACGACGATCTGCGCAACGTCGTCTGGAAGGGCCATTACCTGGGCTGGGGCCCGGCAGACGTGATGCTGCATGTGCCGGTGGAGCGCATGCTGATGCAGTCCAACCCCAAGGTCAACATCTTTGCGCCCTACTGGCGCGAGCGGGTGCTGGTGGCGCGCGACCTCGCCAAGCTGCCCACCCTGGACAGCCTGGCGCCCCTCAAGGGCAAGCCGGTGGCGGTGGCCGGCCAGTCGCTGGGCGGCTGGCTGATGCTGGGCGCCGACGACGGGGCCTACCGCGACACCCTGCGCACCCAGCTGCCCGACGGCGTGGCCGCGGCCGAACTGCTCAAGCGCGGCGAGGTGGTGGCGGCCTGCGGCCTGAGCTCAGAGCTGCAGACCGTGCTGGGCCAGGATCCGCGTTTCGCGATCGAGCCCCTGCCCCTGCCGCGTGCACCGCGTGATGGCTGGGTCGTTGGCATGGCGGTGCGCAGCGAGTCCACCGACCTCGCCAGCGCCCTCAAGACCGCGATGGAGCAACTGGCCGGTCAAGGCCGCCTGGGCGAGATCTTCGCCAAGGCGGGCCTGAAGTGGCAGCGCGTCTGAGCGCCAACCTGGGATGACGGCGGGCCCGGTGCCCGCCTCGCCCCATCCCCTGCCACCCTGAGCCACCGTCGGCTACCCTCAACCTCCAAGACGCCAGCGCCCCACACGCGCACGGAGAGCGCGTCCGTGCCGGCGAGAACTGGCAAGGCCGCTTCTTGCGTCTATAATCCGTGGTTTGCTGGCAATCGACCCTGGTAGTCGGCAACGGTCGAGCCACTGTGCCGCGCTGACCTGATCCCCCGATCGGGCAGTTGATGCGGCGACATGCGTCGGCCATCGAGTCCGGACCTCGACGCCGGCCCAGCCAGGGACATTCACTGTAGGACCTACCTGTTCATGACGACCATCCGTGTCAAGGAAAACGAGCCGTTCGACGTTGCACTGCGTCGCTTCAAGCGCACCATTGAAAAGCTCGGTCTGCTGACCGACCTGCGTGCCCGTGAGTTCTATGAAAAGCCCACGGCCGAACGCAAGCGCAAGAAGGCTGCCGCCGTGAAGCGTCACTACAAGCGCGTTCGTTCCATGCAGCTGCCCAAGAAGCTGTACTGAAGCGCCAGGAAGAAGCCTCACGACTTATTTCGTTCGAGGCCTCGTCAAGAAAACCCGCGCGGGACGCCGCAGCGGGTTTTTTTGTGCCCGCAGCGCGCGCTCAGGCCGGCGCAATGGCCGCGATACGGCGCCGCAGCCCGTCCGCCGCGGCATGAAGTGCTGCTTCCAGCACCGGGCGCAGGGGATGTTCCGCCCGCCACTGCGGCCGCACCAGGGCCACGTGGAAGCGGATGGCAAATGCCAGGGGCCGCACGATCAGGTCCGGCCCGGCCATGGCCAGGGCGGTCACCGGATTGACGATGCCCAGGCCCAGACCCTGGCGCACCAGGGCACAGACCGAGGCCGCGCTGGGCGTGTCCACCCGCAATTGCCGTTGCACCCCCGCGGCGCCAAATGCCGCGTCGATCTGGCGGCGGTAGGGGTCACTGGGCGCCAGGCTGACGAATGCCTGGCCCTCGAAGTCCGCCAGCGTCAGCCTGGATCGCCCGGCCAGGGCGTGGCTGGCCGACAGCACGCAGACCTCGTCGGCCTGCAGCAGGGGCACCAGTTCGCAGGCCGGTGGCGCCTCATGCGCCTCGGTCAGACCGAGATCGACCCGCTGCTCGGTGAGGTGCAGGTCGAGCTGCGGCGACTCCAGCGTCTCGAGGCTGACCCGGGCCAGTGGCTGCTGGCGGGCAAATCCGCTCAGGGCCTCGGGCACCAGGGCCTGGGCCAGCGCTGGCAGGCAGACCAGTTGCAGGCGCCCCTGCGAAAAGTGGCGCAGGCCCTGGGCGGTCGCGGCAATGCGCTCCAGCCCGAGGTAGGAGGCCTGCACCTCCTCCAGCAGCGCCCGCGCACGCGCCGTGGGCTGCAGCCGCCCTCGCACCCGGTCGAACAGGGCGTAGCCCAGCACCTGCTCCAGGCGGGCAAGCTCCCGGCTCACCGTGGGCTGGGAGGTGTGCAGGGCCTGGGCCGCCTGGGTCACCTGGCCGGTGTTCATCACTGCCCGGAAGACCTCGATCTGGCGATGGCTCAGGCTGATGGGTCGATCATCCATATCAATACTGAATGCGAGTTGGATGAATCGCTATTTTCCAATATGACTTCATCGCGGCAACATGGTCGCCATGAATCCCTTTGACGACCAACTCCTCACCCGGCTGGCGCGCCAGCACGGCACGCCGCTCTGGGTGTATGACGCCGCCACCATCCGCGCCCGCATCGCCGAGCTGCGTGCCTTCGACACCATCCGCTTTGCCCAGAAGGCCAACTCCAACATCCACCTGCTGCGACTGATGCGTGAACAGGGCGTGGTGGTGGATGCCGTCTCGCGCGGCGAGATCCTGCGTGCCCTGGCGGCCGGATACAGCGCGGCGCCGACGGCGAGCGGCGCCCATCCCGGCGCCTCGGGCATCGTCTTCACCGCCGACCTGTTCGACGCCGCCACCCTGGCCACGGTGGTCGAGCACCGCGTGCCGGTCAACGCCGGGTCCATCGACATGCTGCACCAGCTCGGCCCGGCCTCGCCGGGTCACCGCGTCTGGCTGCGCATCAACCCGGGCTTCGGCCACGGCCACAGCAACAAGACCAACACCGGCGGCGAACACAGCAAGCACGGCATCTGGCATGCCGAGCTGGCCCAGGCCCTGGCGGCGGTGCAGCTGCACGGGCTGCACCTGGTGGGCCTGCACATGCACATCGGCTCGGGCGTGGACTATGGCCATCTGCAGCAGGTCTGCCAGGCCATGGTCGACCTGGTGAAGCGGGCTGGCGTGCCGGTCGAGGCCATCTCGGCCGGCGGTGGCCTGTCCATCCCCTACCGCAGCGGCGATGCCCGCATCGACACCGCCCACTACTTCAGCCTCTGGGACGGCGCCCGCCGCGCCATTGCCGCCGACCAGGGCCACCCAGTGCACCTGGAACTGGAGCCAGGCCGCTACCTGGTGGCCGAAAGCGGCGTGCTCCTTACCGAGGTACGTGCCACCAAGCCCATGGGGGCCAACCGCTTCACCCTGGTCGACGCCGGCTTCTCCGACCTGATGCGGCCTTCGATGTATGGCGCCTACCACGGCATCAGCCTGATCCCGGCCGACGCCAGCCCGCGCGCCGAGCAGGACACCGTGGTGGCCGGCCCGCTGTGTGAATCGGGCGATGTCTTCACCCAGGGTGAAGGCGGCGTGGTGCTGCAGCGCCGCCTGCCCGAGGCCCGCGTGGGCGACCTGCTGGTGCTGCACGACGCCGGGGCCTATGGCGCCAGCATGTCCAGCAACTACAACAGCCGGCCCCTGGCGGCCGAGGTGCTGGTCGACGGCGAGGACATCCGCCTCATCCGGCGCCGCCAGACCGTCGAGGAACTGCTCGCGCTCGAAGCCGTCTGAGCACCCGCGGCCGCCGGCCCAGGCCGTTCGCGGCCATGGGCTGGCGGGCGGTCCTCGGGCTCTGAGAAAATCCCGCGGTTCCATCCTCCCCACGAGAAAGATTCCAAGATGAGCCTGAAGGACCGCATCACCGAGGACATGAAAAGCGCCATGCGCGCCAAGGAGGCCGAGCGCCTCTCGGCCATCCGCATGCTGCTGGCCGCACTCAAGCAGAAGGAAGTGGACGAACGCGTCACCCTGGACGACGCCATGGTGGTCGCCATCGTCGACAAGCTCATCAAGCAGCGCAAGGACTCCATCCAGCAATACCGCGCCGCCGAGCGCCACGACCTCGCCGACAAGGAAGCCTTCGAACTCGGCGTGCTGGAGGCCTACCTGCCGGTGCGCCTCTCGGCCGAGGAGATCGATGCCGCCGTGGCCGCCATCGTGGCCCGCCTGGGGGCCAAGGGCGCGGGCGACATGGGCAAGGTCATGGGCGCAGTCAAGCAGGAACTGGCCGGCAAGGCCGACATGGGCCTGGTCTCCGGCGCCGTCAAGCGCGCCCTGGCCGGCTGAACCGTCGCGCCGGGCAGGCCGTCCAAAGACGGCGACACTCCCGGCCTGATCGCGACCCGCCTTGCTGATCCGGCGGGCGGGTCGCGCCTCCCCGTCTCCACCGTGTGATCCACGCCATGCTGCCTGCCCAAGCCCTGACCGCCGACATCGCCGTCGCCCCGCAACTCGAACCCTCGGCCATGGCCGAGGCGGCAGCCCAGGGCTTCCGCAGCGTCATCAACAACCGGCCCGACTTCGAAGGCGGCCCGGACCAGCCCACCAGCGCCGTGATGCAGGCTGCCGCCGAGGCTGCCGGCCTCAGCTATGCCTACCTGCCCGTCTCGGGCGCCTGGCAGAGCCCAGAGGAGATCGCGCAGTTCCGTGCCCTGGTCGACAGCCTGCCCCGCCCCATCCTGGCCTTCTGCCGCAGCGGTGCACGCAGCACCCGGCTCTACATGGCGGCGCGCGAACTCTGAGCCCAGTGCCGCGCTGGCGGACGTGCCCCGGCCGCCGCGCCGTCGGGCCGACCGCTCGACTGCCACGTCCCAGGGCATACCCTGGTCAGCAATCTCCACACTGCCCACGCGATGCGCGGCTGTCTACAGTCCGCGTCGCGCGCGCGTCCGTGTCGCGTCCAGTGCCCGGTGTTCCCCGGCTCTGGCCTCCAAGCTCAGGAGCACCCGGTGTCCTCCCTTCTGCAACTCTCCCGATTCATCGACCGCCTGAGCGAGTTCGTCGGCCGCTGGACAGCCTGGCTAGTCCTGGCTGCCGTGCTGATCTCGGCTGGCAATGCCGTGGTCCGCAAGGCGTTCAACACCAGTTCGAACGGCCTGCTCGAGATCCAGTGGTACTTCTTCGCCGCCATGTTCCTGCTGGCCGCGGGCTACACCCTGCTGCGCCAGGAACACGTCAAGATCGACGTCGTCCTGGGCCGGTTCAGCAAGCGCACGCAGATCAAGGTCGAGATCTTCGGCCTCATCGTCTTCCTGCTGCCCTTCTGCATCGTCGTCATCGAACTGGTGCTGCCACTGGTCATCAAGGCCTTCCTGACCGGAGAGATGTCCTCCAACGCAGGCGGCCTGATCCGCTGGCCGGTGTTCGCCATGGTGCCTCTGGGCTTTGCCCTGCTGGGCTTGCAGGGCATCTCCGAACTGATCAAGCGCTTTGCCTTCCTGCAGGGTCTCATCGACGACCCCACCCGAAAGAAGCAGGAGAAAAGCGCTGAAGAAGAACTTGCCGAGGCCATCCGTGCCCAGGCCGAAGGAGCCCTCAAGTGATCGATTTCCTCAGCGCCAACATGGCGCCGGTGATGTTCATCGGCCTCATCCTCTTCCTGCTGATGGGCTTCTCGGTCGCCTTCTCGCTGGCGGCCTGCGGCCTGTTCTTCGGCTTCATCGGCATCGAGATGGGCCTGCTGCCGGCCACGCTGATGCAGGCGCTGCCGCTGCGCATCTTCGGGATCATGCAGAACGACACCCTGCTGGCCATCCCCTTCTTCACCTTCATGGGGCTGATCCTCGAGCGTTCCGGCATGGCCGAGGACCTGCTCGACACCATCGGCCAGTTGTTCGGCCCCATCCGCGGCGGCCTGGCCTATGCGGTCATCCTGGTGGGCGCCATGCTGGCCGCCACCACCGGCGTGGTGGCGGCCTCGGTCATCTCCATGGGCCTGATCTCCCTGCCCATCATGCTGCGCTACGGCTATGACCGCCGCGTCGCCTCCGGGGTGATCGCCGCCTCGGGCACCCTGGCCCAGATCATTCCGCCCTCCCTGGTGCTCATCATCATGGCCGACCAGCTGGGCCGCTCGGTGGGTGACCTCTACAAGGGCGCCTTCATCCCGGGCTTCGTGCTGACCGGTCTGTACATCGGCTACATCCTGCTTGTCACGCTGTGGAAACCTGAATGGGCCCCGGCACTGCCCAAGGAAGCCCGCAGCATCCGCGAGGATGACGGCAGTTCTGGACTGACCTCGCTGGGTGCGCTCTTCGCCGTGTCAGTGGGGGCCGCCGTTGCCTTCGCCCAATCCCGCCCGGAAAACACGCCGACCGACGAGCTCATCGTCGTCTCGATGTGCGTGGGTGTGGGCGTGGCCTTCGTGCTGGCCGTGCTCAACAAGGTCACCGGCCTCAAGCTGCTCTCGCGCATGGCCGAGCGGGTCACCTTCGTGCTGATTCCGCCGCTGGGCCTGATCTTCCTGGTGCTGGGCACCATCTTCCTGGGCATCGCCACGCCCACCGAAGGTGGCGCCATGGGGGCAGTGGGTGCCCTGGCCATGGCCCTGGCCCGCAAGCGCCTGTCCAAGAAGCTCATGCTCCAGGCCATGGATTCCACGATGAAGCTGGCCACCTTCGTGGTCTTCATCCTGCTGGGCTCCACCGTGTTCTCGCTCAGCTTCCAGGGCGTGGACGGGCCCAAGTGGGTCGAGCATCTGCTCACCAGCCTGCCCGGTGGCCAGCTCGGCTTCCTCATCGTGGTGAACCTGCTGATCTTCGTGCTGGCCTTCTTCCTGGACTTCTTCGAACTGAGCTTCATCGTCATCCCGCTGCTGGGCCCGGTAGCCGAGAAGCTGGGCATCGACCTGGTCTGGTTCGGCGTGCTGCTGGCGGTCAACATGCAGACCAGCTTCATGCATCCGCCATTCGGCTTTGCCCTGTTCTACCTGCGCAGCGTGGCGCCGACCGAGGACTATCAGGACCGCGTCACGGGCAAGAAGGTCGCCAAGGTCACCACCGGCCAGATCTACTACGGCGCCATACCCTTCGTGATCATCCAGATCATCATGGTCGGCCTGATCATCGGCTTCCCCAACCTGGTTTCAGGTGGCCTGGACAAGAAGGTGGACGTCAACATCGACAACGTGCAGATCGAGGTCCAGCCCAACGATCAGACGATCGAGATGGATCCGAACAAGCTCTTCGAGGCGCAGCCTGGTGCGGCCTCCGGCCCTGGCGCGGATGCCGGCACGAAGGAAGAAGATCCGATGGCCGTCTTCAAGGACCTGCCCAAGGACGGCGACAAGAAGCCCTGACATTGCCCACCAGGGGCCGGTCCCGCGGACCGGCCCGGCAACTGCCCTCGACAAGCGAAAAGGCCCGCCATCACTGGCGGGCCTTTCTGCTTTGGAGCTCGTGCAACAAGGCACCGAGCACCAGGACCAGGCGGGCCCTGACGCGATGGATCAGGCGGCGGCCGGCACCGGCAGCGCGGCCAGGCGCTCGGCCAGGCGGTTCACCAGGCCCATGGAGAGCAGATGGGCATGCAGCAGAGGCAGGATGCCGTTGCGATGCAGTTCCACCACCCGCTCGTCGGACAGCTTGCGCAGGCGATCTTCGTCAACCATGAAGAAGCCGGTGGCCGTCACCTTCTCGCCATTGGCCAGTTGGCCATTGATCTCGGCACCGCGCAGCAGGTCGTACTCCACCAGCTTCTCGCACAGCAAGCGCGTGCGGGCGGCTTCCTGCTCGAAGTCCTCCAGGAACTTCATGATCCCCTTGAGGTAGTCCGTGGCCTGACCGTCGGCCGTCATCAGTTCCGTGCCCTCCTCGCGGCTGAAGCCGGCCCAGCTGGCGTCGAACACCAGGGCCATGCGCTGCTCGGCGGTCGGGGCATAGGCAAAGGGATAGCGACGGAAGAAGGCCGGCATGTAGCGGGCATCCCAGCCGCCGCCGTCCTTGAGGTACAGGTTCTGGCGCTCGCGCAGGCCCAGCAGGGCCACCGGCACCACGGTTGCCTTGCCGTTGGCATCGTTGCCACCGGGCACGAAGGCGATGGCGTATTCGCGGCTGGCCTCGGGGAACTCCACGCCGGTGACAAACACGGCGTTGAGATCGCGGGTGAAGCTCCAGTCCGCATGGGACTTGATGCGCAGACCCACATGCACGCGGCTGTCCAGCAGCGTGGGCTCCTTGTACAGGGCAGCCACGGGATTGGCAGGCGCAGCACCCGAGTTGGCGGCAGCAGCAGCAGGAGCGTTCGTGGATTCGGTGGTCACTTTAAGGCACTTTCAGGTTGGGATTCCTCATCGGGCGATCGGCTGGCCAGCACCTTGTCGACGCGCTTGCCATCAAGGTCGACAACCTCGAAGCGCCATTCACCCCACTCCACGATATCAGCCGTGCGGGGCAGCCGCCCCAGCAGCAGCATGATCATTCCGGCCAAAGTGTTGTAGCGTCCACGGTCCTCGTCGGGCAGTTCCTTGAGCGCCAGGCGGTCCTTCAGCTCGGGCACCGGGATCAAACCGTCGATCAGCCAGCTGCCATCCTCGCGCTGCACCGCCCAGGCGTTGTCATCGCTCGGGGCACTGAACTCGCCGGTGATGGCCTCCAGCACGTCGCGCAGCGTGATCACGCCCTGCACCACGCCGTATTCGTCCACCACGAAGACCATCTGCACCGAGGATCCGCGGAAGTGCTCCAGCAGCTCCATGCCGGTCAGGGTCTCGGGCACGAAGACCGCAGGCTGCATGGTGCTGGTGAGGCTGAAACCCGCCGGCCTCGACATGTCCGGTGTGGCCGGCCTGGCCTCGCCGGGCAGTTCGGTCACCAGGCCGTGCAGCGGCGCCAGCTGGGCGAGCAGTTGCTGGGCGGCAATCACGCCCAGCACGTCGTCCAGTCCGCCACGGCAGACCGGATAGCGCGAATGACCATGATCAGCCACCGTGGCCAGCACCTCGGCCGGGCTGGCATCGGCGTCCAGCCAGTCGATGTCGGCGCGCGGAATCATCATCGAGCCGATCTGGCGGTCATCCAGGCGGAAGACGTTGCGCACCATCTGGTGCTCGTGTGCCTCGATCACCCCCGCATCCAGTCCCTCCTCCAGGCTGGCGGCGATCTCCTCCTCGGTCACGCTGCGGTTGCCCTTGTCGCTGATGCCCAGCAGCTTGAGCGTGGCCTGGGTGCTGGCCGAGAGCAGTCGCACCAGGGGCGAGGCCGCGCGGCTGATCCAGGTCATCGGGCTGGCCACGATGCGGGCCACCGACTCCGGGTACATCTGGCCGATGCGCTTGGGCACCAGCTCGCCAAAGATGATGGTGAGCACGGTGATGCACATCACCACCAGGCCGGTGGCCGCCACGTCCAGCAGTTTCACCGGCACCAGGGGCAGGAGCTGGCTCAGCCAGTGGGCCAGCGGATCGGAGAACGCCGCCTCACCCACGATGCCGTTCAGCACGCCGATCGAGGTGATGCCGATCTGCACCGTCGATAGGAACTGGGTCGGCCGCTCCGACAGGGCCATGGCGGCCCGCGCGCCAGCATCGCCCGCCTCCACCAGCACCTGCAGACGCGCCTTGCGGGCGGCGGTCAGCGCCATCTCGGACATGGCGAACAGGCCGTTGAGCAGGATCAGGAAGATGAGTAGGGCAGCGTCCATGGCAGGCAGGGATCACATGCATGCCCGGCGCAGACTTCAGGCCCCGGCACCAGCTTCCCAGCCGGAATTCAAAGGCCGGCAGCGTAGCAGAATCATTCCATGATCTATCTCATCGGCGACCTGCAAGGCTGCTGCGACGCCTTCGACCGCCTGCTGCGCCACATCGACTTCTCGCCCTCGCGCGACACCCTCTACCTGCTGGGCGACCTGGTCAATCGCGGACCGGCCTCGCTCGCCACCCTGGAACGCCTGCAGGGCCTGGGCGATGCAGCCCGTTGCTTGCTCGGCAACCACGACCTGCACCTGCTCGCCAAGGCCGCCGGCGTGCGCGGCAAGGGCAAGGGCGACACCCTGGACGACATCCTTGAATCGCCCGCCCGGGAGGCCCATCTGGCCTGGCTGCGCCAGCAGCGCCTGGCCATCCATGCCCACGGCTGGCTGATGGTGCATGCCGGCGTGCTGCCCGCCTGGACCCTGGACGACTGCCTGCGCCTGGCCGGCGAGGTCGAAGCCCTGCTGCGCGGCCCCGACCTGCAGGACTTCCTGCTGCACATGTACGGCAATGAACCCGCCGCCTGGGACGACGGCCTCAGCGGCCTGGCCCGCCAGCGCCTCATCGTCAACGCCTTCACCCGCCTGCGCCTGGTCGATGGCCAGGGCCGCATGGACTTCGCCATGAAGGAAAGCGTGAGCCAAGCCCCGCCCGGCCTGCACGCCTGGTTCGACGCCCCCGGCCGGCGCACCGCTGGCCAGCCCATCGCCTTCGGTCACTGGTCCACCCTGGGCCCCCTCCACCGGCCCGACCTGCTGGCCCTGGACACCGGCTGCGTCTGGGGCGGGGCACTCACCGCCGCCCGCATCGACGGCGGCCGCCGCGAACTCTTCAGCATCCCCTGCGCCCAGGCCCAGAAGCCCGGCCTTTGAGTCCGGCCTATGAGCCCGCGCCACGAGCCCGTCCGGTCCACCGGCCGCAGCCATGGTCGCCCCTACAATCCGCGCCGCAAGACCGACATGGAAGCGTGGCAGAGTGGTCGATTGCACCGGTCTTGAAAACCGGCGACGGGCAACCGTCCGTGAGTTCGAATCTCACCGCTTCCGCCAGAGACACTGGCAAACCCCATGATTTCGTCGTGTGCCGTTAACCATAACTTGGCCAAACGGACAGGTTATGGTTGACGTTCTGTTGGGACGCATTTTGCTTTTTTTCCGAAATGTGGTAGCCGGTTGCATGCTGGACCGGACGGATTCGACGAAAGCGTGTTGCCTATGAGGCAGCCTTTGCGCAAGACTCTTTCGAAGTCCGTCCGCAGCGCGGCATCGCTGTAATAGTCGACGGGCCGCAGCACGGCCCGGACAACCTGCAATGCGAGTCAGCTGGGCAGCTTCCACCCACTTCCGCGGGTGGCAAGCGCCCCCGAGCGTTGATTCGACCGATGACCATCGCCCGCGCTTTAGGACGCACTCGGGGGCCTATTTAGGTTGACCTCGCGCGCGGGACCAACCGCCCCGAGCCGCGCGTCGCCCTGAAGCAAGACGGCTGCTTCCCCTGACTAAAGGGATTCAGGCAGTCAGTTGCGCTCATCGGGTGAACCCGGAGGCGAGCTGCTGTACCCTGCTCAAAACGCTAGCGTTTCGCTGGCAAGGGAGGGTGCATGACAGCCACCAAGACAACGGTCATCAGCGTGCGTGTGCCGCCGGACATCAAGGCGGCACTCTCCGCGGCCGCTGAGGTTGAGCGGCGCAGCTTGGCGACCATGGTCGAGGTGATGGTGCTGGACTACTGCAAGGCCCGGTCGATACCGCTGCCTGCGGCCGACAGTGGGACGCTCGGAACCGCTGCACCTTCCCGGAAGAAATTGAACACCTCCCGGAAGCCCTGAGCATGTTGTCCTACGCCCCTGGCGCCCGCGTCGTCATCCGCGACGAAGAGTGGCTGATTCGCCGTGTCGACCCCTCCACCGATGGCGGCTGGCTGCTGACCTGTGATGGCGTCTCCGAGCTCGTCCGCGGCCGTGACGCCCTCTTCCTCACCGAGCTCGAAGACCAGATAGAGGTGCTCGACCCCGCCGAGACCCGGCTGGTCGCCGACGACAGTCCCACCTACACGGCCTCGCTGCTCTACCTGGAGAGCATGCGCAGGCGCAGCGTGGC
This sequence comes from Pseudomonadota bacterium, assembly GCA_046046045.1. Taxonomy (GTDB): domain Bacteria; phylum Pseudomonadota; class Gammaproteobacteria; order Burkholderiales; family Burkholderiaceae_C; genus Sphaerotilus. The sequence continues at coordinate 12,680 of JBJOKP010000013.1, forward strand.
CAATGACGAGCGCATCCACCTGGGCCACCGCGGGGTGATGAATGTCGTGCCCTACCAGCTCGACCCTGCATTGCAGGCGCTGCGCCAGCCCCGGGCGCGCATCCTGATTGCCGATGCGGTGGGCCTGGGCAAGACGCTGGAAGCTGGCGTTCTGGCCACCGAGCTCATCCAGCGCGGCCGCGGCAAGCGCATCCTGGAGGTCACC
>JBJOKP010000014.1:0-12841 GCA_046046045.1 Pseudomonadota bacterium
CGGCGGGGTCTTCAGCGGGTCAGCGGGGATGAAGTTGTTGTACTCGAGGAAGTAGCCACCGAACTCCGGCGAGAAGAACACCACAGCGCAGAAGCACAGCAGGAAGCCGGCCACGCCCAGGATGTCATGCACGGTGTAGTACGGATGGAAAGGAATGCCATCGAGCGGACGGCCTTGGGCGTCCTTCTTGGCCTTGATTTCCACGCCGTCCGGGTTGTTCGAACCCACTTCGTGCAGCGCGATGATGTGCGCCACCACCAGGCCCAGCAGCACCAGCGGCACGGCGATGACGTGGAAGCTGAAGAAGCGGTTCAGGGTGGCGTCACCCACGACATAGTCACCGCGGATCAGCAGCGACAGGTCCTCACCGACGAAGGGGATGGCGGCGAACAGGTTGATGATGACCTGGGCACCCCAGTAGGACATCTGGCCCCAGGGCAGCAGATAGCCCATGAAGGCTTCGGCCATCAGGCACAGGAAGATGGCACAGCCGAAGATCCACACCAGTTCGCGCGGCTTCTTGTAGCTGCCGTAGATCAGGCCGCGGTACATGTGCAGGTACACCACCACGAAGAAGGCCGAGGCCCCGGTGGAATGCATGTAGCGGATCAGCCAGCCCCAGGGCACATCACGCATGATGTACTCGACCGAGGCGAAGGCCAGGGCCGCGTCGGGCTTGTAGTGCATCACCAGGAAGATGCCGGTGACGATCTGGATCACCAGCACCAGCAGGGCCAGCGAGCCGAAGAAGTACCAGAAATTGAAGTTCTTGGGCGCGTAGTACTCGGAGAGATGCTCCTTGTACAGCTTGGACGCCGGGAAGCGGTTGTCCACCCAGTTCAGCAGCTTGACCGCCATCGTCGCGTCGGCGGGAGCTTCCTTGAATTCAGCCATGTTGTCCTCGATGTTCTGTGTGCCAGGGGCCTAGCGTGCGCTGTCGTGCAGGGACAACCGGCCTCAGGCCTTGTCCTCGCCGATGAGCAGCTTGGTGTCGGACAGATACATGTGCGGGGGCACTTCCAGATTGTCCGGAGCGGGCTTGTTCTTGAACACGCGGCCGGCCAGGTCGAAGGTCGAGCCGTGGCAGGGGCAGAGGAAGCCACCCTGCCAGTCGTCGGGCAGCGAGGCCTGCGGGCCAGGGGCCAGCTTGTCCGAGGGCGAGCAACCCAGGTGCGAGCAGATGCCAATGCCGACGAAATATTCCGGCTTGATCGAGCGGAACTCGTTCTTGGCATAGGCCGGGATGGGGTAGGCCTTGCGCTCGTTGTTGGGGTCGGCGACCTGCGACTCGGTCTTCTTCAGCGTCGCCAGCTGCTCGGGCGTGCGACGCATGATCCACACCGGCTTGCCGCGCCATTCGACGGTGATCTTCTCGCCGGGCTTGATGCCGCTGATATCCACTTCGACCGGAGCACCGGCGGCCTTGGCGCGCTCGGAGGGGGCGAAGGTGCTGACAAAGGGCACGGCGACGGCGACACCGCCGACCGCACCGGCACAGCTCGACGCAATCAGCCACGTGCGCTTGGCCTGGTCGACTTGCTGGTCACTCATGGGATTCCTCGGGCAAGAAGGGTGAGAGACAGGGGGAACCGGCACTTGAACCGGCTTCGAAACGCGAAAAAAGACCGGCCATGTGACCGGAAGCAACCCCCGATTCTAACCGTGCCCACCTGTCGATAGCTTGACGAGTTCGAAGCTCGGAGATTTCCAGCTGCTCGCCCACGGCCGCGGAAGCCCTGGCCGGCCCGTCTTGCCGGCCTGATTTCCGGCGATAGACTGCCTCGGCCGACCCTGCGGGCACGCTCTGCCCCGGGCCGGATTCCAACCACAACGAGGAGCATGCACATGGGCATGGTGAGCGAGTTCCGCGAGTTCGCGGTCAAGGGCAATGTGATCGACCTGGCGGTCGGCGTCATCATCGGCGGCGCCTTCGGCAAGATCGTCGATTCCCTGGTGAACGACCTGATCATGCCGATCATCGGCAAGATCACGGGCGGGCTGGACTTCAGCAACTACTTCATCCCCCTGGCCGGCCAGACCGCCACCACCCTGGCCGAGGCCAAGAAGACCGGCGCCGTGCTGGCCTATGGCAGCTTCCTCACCGCGGTGGTGTATTTCGTCATCCTGGCCTTCGTCATCTTCATGATGGTCAAGCAGATCAACCGCATGAAGCGCGAGCCGGTCGCCGAAGCGGCCGCGCCGGCCGCCCCGCCGCCCACGCCCGAGGACATCGTGCTGCTGCGCGAGATCCGCGACTCGCTGCGCAAGTAAGCGCCAAGCCGCCGGCCGGCCGCAGGCAAGGCCTCGGCCGCTCGGCGCGCCCCCACGGCACACGCCCGGCACACACCCGGATCGCGCTCAGCAGGCGCCGGGCTCACATCGGCCAGGGCTGCTGGGCCTCGCGGATGAGTTCGTAGGCTCGCGCCACCTTGAGCACGCCCAGGTCGTCATGGCGCCGGCCGATGATCTGCAGGCCGATGGGCAGCAGCCGGCCCGTGTCCGCGGCTGGGCTGTAGCCGCAGTTCAGGCTCAGCGCCGGCTGCTCGCTCATGTTGTAGGCCAGCGTGTAGGCGATGTGCTCGAAGGGCCGGGCCGGGTCGTGCAGCGGGCTGGCCAGTTCGGCCGGATAGGCCACATCCGGGCTCACCGGCGAGATCACGAAGTCATAGGGCGCGCAGGCCGCCACCGCGGCGTCGCGCAGCGCCCCCATCTGGCTGTAGCCGGTGAAGACCTCGGCGCCGCCCAGGCTGGCGCCACCGCGCACCCAGTCGGCGATATAGGGCAGCACGCGGGCCTGGCGCTCGGGCGGCAGGGCCGAGAAATCCAGCCAGGAGCGCATGCGCCAGAAGCGGTCCATGCCCTCGGCCATGGCACGGGTGCTGAAGGGCGCCAGCGGCTCGACGATGGCGCCGGCCCGCTCGAGGCGGCGCGCTGCCGCCTGCACCGCGGCCGCCACCGGCTCGCTCACCGGCGTGCCCCAGCCGGCCTCCATCATCAGCCCGATGCGCAGGCCGCGCAGGCCGGCCACCAGGCGCTCGGCCAACTGGGCGTCATGGGCGCTGTCCACCACCGCCTGCCAGGCGATGTCCTGCCAGGGCAGGCTCATGGTGTCGCGGGCATCGGGCAGGCTCAGCGGGCCCATCATCAGCGCCGCGTCGGCCACGCTGCGCGTCATGGGCCCGGCACAGCGGCCGGCATAGGGCGGCTTGATGGGCACCCGGCCCAGGCTGGGCTTGAGGCCCACCACGCCGCACCAGCTGGCCGGCAGGCGGATGGATCCTCCGATGTCGGTGCCGATGTGCAGGGGGCCATACCCCGCCGCGGCCGCCGCGCCAGCGCCCGAGCTGGAACCGCCCGGGTTCTTGCTCGGATCCCACGGATTGCGGGCCAGCTTGTGAAAGCTGGAAAGCCCCGAGGACAACATGCCGTAGTCCGGCATGGTGGTCTTGCTGACGAAGACGGCGCCGGCCTCGCGCAGCCGCGCGGCCGGTGGGGCGTCCTCGGCGGCCGGCACCAGTTCGGTGGCAGCCGTGCCCAGGGGCGTGGCCACGCCGCGGCTGGCGATGTTGTCCTTCAGCGTGGTAGGAATGCCCTCCAGCGCGCCCACCGGCGCCCCGCCGGCGCGGTGCGCCAGCCAGCGCTGCTCGCTGGCCCGCGCCATCGCGAGCGCACCTTCGGGGTCGAAGGCCCAGGTGGCGCAGAGCTCGGGCTCGCGCCGCTCGATCTGGGCGATCACGGCCAGCGTCACCTCCACGGGCGACAGCTCACCCTGGCGGTACAGCGCCCGCAGCGTCGTGGCATCCAGGGCATGCAGGGGCTGGTTCATCGCGGCAGGTGGTTCAGGGTGAGGTCACTGCCAGCTCATGCCGGCCACGTCGTTGGCGAAGATGGGCGAGCTGGACCACACCCCCTTCAGCCCCTTGCGCGACACCGCCGCCTGGGTGGGGTTGAAGATGTAGACGTTGACCGCATCGGCGGCCAGCATGCGCTGGATGTCGCCGAAGAGCTTGGCCCGCTCGGCCGGTCTGGCGCTGGCGGCATGGCGGGCCGCCAGGTCGCGGAAGGCCTTGCTGTCATAGCCCCAGTAATAGGTGGGCTCGGTGTAGCGCATGTAGTCCAGCGGCTCCACGTGGTTGATGACCGTGAGCTCGAAGTTGCCCTTGAAGGTGCCCGACAGCCACTGCGCCCATTCGACGTTCTCGAGCTTCACGTTCACGCCCACCTTGGCCAGCTGGGCCGCCAGCACTTCGCCGCCCTTCCTGGCATAGGCCGGCGGCGGCAGGGTCATGGTCACGTTGAGCGGCAGGGCCACGCCGGCTTCCCTGAGCAGGGCCTTGGCCTTCTCGGGGTCGTGGGGATATACGCCGGTCAGGTCCACATAACCCGCATCCGAGGGCACGAAGTGTGAACCGATGGGCTGGCCCAGGCCTTCCAGCACGCCGTCGATAAAGGCCTTGCGGTCCACCGCGTGGCTGAGCGCCCGGCGCACCCGCACGTCGTCGAAGGGCTTCTTCCGGTTGTTGATGGTCATGATGCCCTTGCCCGCCGTGCCGCCGTATTCGATGGCAAAGCGGTTGTCGCCCTTGAAGGCATCCAGGCTCTGGTTGGCCAGGCCGCGCGGGAAGCTGTCGATGTCGCCAGCCAGCAGGGCCGCCACCTGGGCGGCCGAGTCGTTGATGAAGCGGAAGTTCACCCGGCCGATCTTCACCGCCGCGGCATCGCGGTAGCCCTCCCAGCGCGAGAGCTGGATGGCCGTGCCCTTGGTCCAGCTGTCGAACTTGTACGGCCCCGTGCCCACCGGCTTCGTTGCGGCCGTGCCGGCACTCTTGGGGTGCAGGATGACGGCGGTGTTCTCGCCCATGCGGAAGAGGAAGTTGCCGTCGGGATTGGTCAGGGTCAGGGCCACGGTGTGGCGGTCCGGCGTGGCGATGCCGACGATGTTGTCGAACACGCCCTTCTTGGCCTTGTTGGTCGAGCCTTCGGCCTTGGCGCGCTCGAAGCTGAACCTCACCGCGGCGCTGTCGCAGTCCTCGCCGTCCTGGAACTTCACGCCCTTCCTCAGGCGGAAGGTGTAGGTCTTGCCGTCGTCCGAGAGGCTCCAGCCCTCGGCCAGCAGCGGGCTCACCGTGCCGTCGGGATGGATGCGGGTCAGGCCCTCGAAGATGTTGTAGTGCACGATCTCGCCGATGGCGGCCGAGGGCGCGGCCGTGGGGTCCAGCGCCGGCGGCTCGAGCACGATGCCGATCACCACCGCGTCCTTGCCGCGGGCCTGGGCATGGGCCTCGCCGGCAGGCAGCAGCACCAGGCCGGCGCTCAGCGCGGCCAGGGCCGCCAGGCCGGCGCCGAGTTGCAGCAGGCGGCGGCGTGGTGCCGAACGGCTCGGCCAGTCAGTGCGGGACGCTTGAGAGCGGAAGCGATGCATCGGGGTTCTCCTCTTGGGGTGCTGTCAACCTCGATCGAGACCGTCCTCCCGCCCTGCTGGCCAGGATGATGGCGGGCCGCAGGCTTCAGGCCTGGGGGGTCGGCACCGGCATCGTGAGCGCAGACGTGATGGGCACGGGCATCCGGGGCACGGCCTCGATCAGGGCGCGAGTGTAGGCATGGGTCGGCTGGGCCAGGATCAGGGAAGTTGCCCCGCTTTCGACCACCTGGCCGTGCTGCAGCACGATGAGCTCCTCGCACAGCAGATCGACCACCGCCAGGTCGTGACTGATGAGCAGATAGGCCAGGCCGTGCTCGGCCTGCAGGTCCTGCATCAGGTTGAGCACCTGGGCCTGCACCGACACGTCGAGCGCGCTCACCGGCTCGTCGGCCACGATGAGCCGGGGCCGGGTGATGAGGGCCCGGGCAATGGCGATGCGCTGGCGCTGGCCACCCGAGAACTCGTGCGGATATTTGGCCGCATCGGTGGCCCGCAGGCCCACCTCGTCCAGCACCTGGCGCACGCGGCGCTCGCGTTCACCGGCATCGAGCCGGCGCCGGCCCAGACCGTCCAGCGGTTCGGCCACGATGCGGGCGATGGTCTGGCGCGGATCCAACGAGCCATAGGGGTCCTGGAACACCATCTGGAAGCCGCGCCGTGCCTGCCGCAGACGCCTGGCGTCCAGCCGGTGCAGGTCCAGCGCCTCGCTGGCCTCCTTCCCGATGGCTTCCGCGGGCGCATCCTCGTCCACCTCGTCACCCTGCCCGCCGTGCCAGAGCACCTGGCCCGCCGTGGGTGTTTCGAGCGCCATGACGATGCGCGCCAGCGTGGACTTGCCCGAGCCCGACTCCCCCACCACGCCCAGGCTGCCGCCACGGCACAGGGTCAGGTTCACGCCGTCCAGCGCCCGCAGCTGGGCCCGCGGGGCAAAGGGATGGGGCCGGGCCAGGGCGTAGTCCTTGACCAGGCCGCGCACCTCCAGCAGCGGGGCCGCGCTTGCGCTTGGCGGCAGGGTCGTGGTCATGATCCGGCCGCCTTGATCTCGGCCACCCGCACGCAGCGCGCCAGGTGTGGACGGGGCACCGCAGCGGCGCCCTCCCCCGGCAGCGCCTGCAGGGCCGGCAGTCCTGCGCGGCAGGCCGGCACCGCATGGGCACACCGCTCGGCGAAGGCGCAAGCGGCGGTCGGCAGGTCGGCCAGCTCGGGCACCTTGCCCGGAATGGTGCGCAGCCGGGTGCCGCGCGCCAGGCCCAGCTGCGGCCGGGCCGCCATCAGCGCCCGGGTGTAGGGATGGCCCAGGCGGGCGAAGACCTCCGCCGTGGCGCCCTGCTCCACCACCTGGCCGGCGTACATCACCATCAAGCGCTGCACGGTGCGGGCCACCAGGGCCAGGTCGTGGCTGATGAAGAGCAGGGCCATGGCGCTTTCGGCCACCAGCTGCTCGATCAGCGCCAGCACCTCGCGCTGCAGGGTCACGTCCAGGGCGGTGGTGGGTTCGTCGGCGATCAGCAGCTCGGGCCCGCAGGCCAGGGCGATGGCGATGACCACGCGCTGGCGCTGGCCGCCCGAGAGCTCGTGCGGATAGGCGTCCAGGCGCTCGCGCGCCCGCGGCAGCTGCACCCGCTCCAGCAGGCGCAGGGCGTCGGCCCGGGCCGCGGCGGCGGACATTCCGCGATGCAGGCGCAGCGGCTCGGCGATCTGGCGGGCGATGGGGTGCAGGGGGTTGAGCGCCGTCATGGGCTCCTGGAAGACCATGCCGATGCGATCCCCGCGCAGGCGGCACCAGTCGCGCTCGGCCAGGCCCACCAGCTCGCGGCCCTGCAGGCGGATGGAGCCCTGCACCTGGGCGCCGTGCGGCAGCAGGCCCATCAGCGCCAGGGCGGTGAGGGACTTGCCGCAGCCGCTTTCGCCGATCAGGCCCAGGGTCTCGCCACGGGCCAGGTCCAGGTCCAGGCCGCGGAGGGCGGCCACGCGGCCGCGTTCGGTGGGCAGGGTGACGACCAGGTCACGCACCTGCAGCAGCGGGGCGGTTTCAGTCTCGGTGGACGATGACAGCGGTGAACTCAAGCGCCCATCCGATCAGCGTTGCCGCGCCAGGCGCGGGTCCAGCAGGTCGCGCAGCCCGTCACCCAGCAGGTTGAGCCCCAGCACCGCCAGGGCGATGGCACAGCCCGGCCAGACTGCCAGCAGCGGGGCACGGAAGAGCTGCGTCTGCGCCTCCATCAACATGCGGCCCCAACTGGGTGCGGGCGGCGGGGTGCCCAGGCCCAGGTAGCTCAGCGCCGCCTCGGCCAGGATGGCGGTGGCGAACTGGATGCTGGCCTGCACGATGAGCACCGGCGCGATGTTGGGCAGCACATGGTCGAGGGTGATGCGCCAGCCGCCCTTGCCGGCCACCCGCGCGGCCAGCACGAAGTCGCGCGCCCACACGGCCTTGGCCGAGCCGCGGGCGATGCGGGCGAACACCGGGATGTTGAAGAGGCCGATGGCGACGATGGCCGTGGCCAGCCCCGGCCCGTAGATGGCCGCCAGCATGATGGCGGTGAGCAGGGCCGGGAAGGCGAAGCCGAAGTCCACCGCCCGCATCAGCAGTTCTTCCACCCAGCCCGGCCGGGCGGCGGCCAGGCAGCCCAGGGCCGTGCCCAGCAGCAGGCCCAGGCTCACGGCGCCCAGGCCCACGACGAGGCTGTTCTGCGCCCCCACCAGCAGCTGCGAGGCCAGGTCGCGCCCCAGGCTGTCGGTGCCCAGCCAGTGGGCCGCGCTGGGCGGGCCGAACTTGGCAGGGATGTCGATGGCCGTGGGCGGATAGGGCGACCAGACCAGCGACAGCAGGGCCGCGGCGATCACCAGCCCGGTGAGCACGGCCCCGAGCAGGAAGCTGGGATGGCGCAGGGCCCGGCGCAGCAGGACCGCCATCAGCGCCCCTCCCCCACCACGCCGCGCGCCAGGCGCGGATCGACCAGGGCGTAGAGCAGGTCCACCACGAAGTTGACCACCACCACCAGGCCGGCCAGCAGCAGCACGACGTCGCGCACCAGCACAAGGTCGCGGTTGGCAATGGCCTGGAAGACCAGCCGGCCCACGCCCGGCAGCACGAAGACCTGCTCGATCACCACCGTGCCGGCGACGAGGTTGGCGAACTGCAGCCCGCCCACGGTCAGCACCGGGATGAGGGCGTTGCGCAGCACATGGCGCCAGAGCACGGCCGATTCACTCAGTCCCTTGGCGCGGGCGGTGCGCACGAAGTCCTCGCGCAGGGTGTCGAGCACGGCCGAGCGGGTGACCCGAGCCAGGATGGCTGCCTGCACCGCCGCCAGGGCCAGTGCCGGCAGCAGCAGCGACTTCAGGCCCAGCCATGGGCTGCCGCCGGCCGCCTCGGTCCAGCCGTTGAAGCCGCCGGCGCTGAACCAGCCCAGCTTCACGGCGAAGAAAAGGATGAGCAGGATGGCCAGCCAGAAGCTGGGCACGGCCATGCCGATCTGGCTGGCCAGCATCACGCCCACGTCACCGGCGCGGCGGTGGCGCGCCGCGGCATAGACCCCAGCGGCCAGGGCCAGCGCCACGGTCAGGCTCATGGCCAGGGCCGCAAGGGGCAGGCTGACCTGCAGGCGCTCACCGATCAGCTCGAAGCTGGGCTGGTCATAGGCGATGGAGCGGCCGCTCTCGCCGCGCAGCAGGCCGCTGATCCAGTGGACATAACGCTCGGCGGCCGGGCGGTCCAGGCCCAGCCTGGCCTCCAGCGCCTTGAGCGCCTCGGGCGTGGCGCTGTCACCCAGGATGACCTGGGCGGCATTGCCCGGCAGCAGCTCCAGCACCGCAAACACCAGGGCCGAGGCCACGGCCAGGGTCAGCAGCAGCGTCAGGCCGCGGCGCAGCAGGAACCAGCTCACGTCGGCGTCGGCGCGGGGGCGGGTGAAGTGGCGAGCGTGGCAGCCAGCCGGTCAGCCGGCCGCCATGACCTGGGCCATGGCCGCGGCCGTGGGGCCGACATTGGCCGTGTTCAGGCCGGCCACACACATGCGCCCCGAGCGCAGCAGGTAGACGCCATGCTGCTCGCGCAGCACATCGACCTGGGCGGCGCTCAGGCCGGTGTAGCTGAACATGCCGCGCTGGGTGATGAAATAGTCCAGCGCCCGGCCGGGCAGGCGTTCGCTCAGGGCGGCATGCAGGCGGCCGCGCATGTCCTGGATGCGCTGGCGCATGGTACCCAGCTCGTCCTGCCAGCTCTGGCGCAGGGCCGGGTCGGCCAGCACGCGCTCGACGATGCGGGCGCCGTGGATGGGCGGGCTGGAGTAGTTCTTGCGCACGGTGAGCTGCAACTGGCCCAGCACCAGGCCGGCCTGGGCCGCATCGGGGCAGACCACCGAGAGGCCGCCGCAGCGCTCGCCGTAGAGAGAGAAGCTCTTGGAGAAGGAGTTGGCCACCAGGGTGGGCACGCCGCCGCGGGCCAGGGCGCGCAGGGCGTAGGCGTCTTCCTCCACGCCGTCGCCAAAGCCCTGGTAGGCGATGTCGGCAAAGGCGATCAGGCCGCGGCGCTGCATCAGGGCCACCAGTTCGTCCCACTGCGCCGGGCTCAGGTCCACGCCGGTGGGGTTGTGGCAGCAGGCATGCAGCAGCACGATGCTCCTGGCTGGCAGGCTGGCCAGGCTGTCCATCATGGCGGCGAAGCGCACGCCGCCGGTCGTCGCGTCGTAATAGGGATAGGTGTGGACGGTGAAGCCCGCACCTTCGAAGATGGAGCGGTGGTTGTCCCAGCTCGGGTCGCTGACCCAGACCTCGGCGCCCGGGAAATAGCTGCGCAGGAAGTCGGCGCCCACCTTGAGCGCGCCCGAGCCACCCAGGGTCTGGATGGTGACGATGCGGCCGGCCTTGACGGCCTCGTGCTCGGCCCCGAAGAGCAGCTGCTGCACCTGCTGGCGGTAGGCCGGGTCGCCCGACATGGGCAGATAGGGCTTGGCGCCCACGCTGCCGAGCAGGGCCGATTCAGCCTGGCGCACCGCGCCCATCACCGGCAGGCGACCGGCCTCGTCGAAATAGATGCCGATGGTGAGGTTGATCTTGCCCTTGCGCGGATCCTGGTGGAACTCGTCGTTGAGCTTGAAGATCGGGTCGCCGGCATAGGCGTCGACATGGGCGAACATGGCTGGGCTCCGCAGTAGCAAAAGGCGCCGGGTGGGCCGACAAGGCCGACAGGGCCGGGGCGGCGGGCTGGCAGGCTGCCATCCGTCACGCCCGTGAATGGGCTGGATTATCCGGGGCCGGCCGATCGGGCCCGCCGGGGGCGCAGACTCAGGGCGCGAAGGCTCAAGCCGCCAGGGCCTTCAGGATGTCGGCTTCCAGCCGGGCCGGCGCGGTCTGCGGCGCATAACGCTCCAGCACCCGGCCGTCCCGCCCGATCAGGAACTTGGTGAAGTTCCACTTGATGGCCTGGCTGCCCAGCAAGCCGGGCGCCTGCTCGCACAGGTGGCGCCAGAAGGGATCGGCGCCGCTGCCGTTCACCTCGATCTTGGCCATCACCGGAAAGTCCACGCCGTAGTTGAGCTGGCAGAAGGCGGTGATCTCCGCCTGGCTGCCCGGGTCCTGCCCGCCGAACTGGTTGCAGGGGAAACCCAGCACCGTCAAGCCGGCCTCGCGGTGGCGCTGCCACAGGGTCTGCAGGCCGGCGAACTGGGGCGTGAAGCCGCAGGCGCTGGCCGTGTTGACCACCAGCAGCACCTGACCGGCCCAGCGCGACAGCGGTTGCAGCTGGCCCTGGCCGTCCATCACGGCGTAGCGGTCGGGGGCATACACCCCCATGCCTGGGGTGGGAGCAGTGGTGGTCGGCATGGGGGGATTCTGCAGTCAGCCCGACAGGTCGCCGACTTGCGCCCAAGACTTAAGTCGAGACAAGCTTGAAGGCCATCCCCAATTGGTAAAGCGCCCCGGCAGCATCATCTAAATCACGAAAAGGGCACACGAACTGCAAGCCGCTGCGGGGGGTGCCCCACGATTCAGGGGAGTGATGCCTTGACCCCATGCAAGGCGCACAGAAAGATACCCGGAGTAACAACGCCGGGGCAGGTAAGTGACATGGGCAAGCAACAACACACGGTCGCCATGCTGGGCTTCTCGGCCTTCGAGCGATCGACCCTGGAGACCTGCTTCCGGCTCTCGCTGGAACGCACGCAGGCCTATGTGCTGGCCAGTTCCATCGAGGGCAGCGAACTGCTGATCGCCGACTGCGACCAGCCCGAGGTCGTGCGCACCGTGACCAACGCCGGCCGCCTGCACGACACGGTGTTCGTCGGCCAGCGCCAGCCCCAGGGCAGTGCCGGCGCCCATCTGCCTCGTCCCATCGACGCCCTGGCCGTGCAGCGCACCCTTGATGCCCTGCTGGCCCGCCGTGCCATCGACACCTGGCCAGTGGCCCTGGAACGCCGCCGCGCCCGGCGCAGCGACGGGCGCCTGCGCCGCTGGACCGGCCAGGCTCGGCGCGTGCTCGACTTCGTCAACTCCGCCGGCTTCAGCAACTCGGTGACTTCCGGCGAAGACCGCCAGCGCCACGTGCTGGTGGTGAGCCCAAGTCCGGCCGAGCAGCAATTGCTCTGCGGCGCCCTCGAACCGCTGGGCTACAAGCCGGTGTGCTGCACCAGCGGCAGCAACGCCCGCCAGCTGGCCGCGCAGACACCCTTCCTCTTCGTCTTCCTGGGCATGGCCATGGGGCCGGGCTCGGCCTACCAGACCTGCCGCGAGATCAAAGCCGCGCCGCAGGAGGACAAGGTGCTGCCGCTGCTGGGCCGCCAGGCCCAGCCGGCCGTCGTGATGATGGCCCGGGCCGGCAGTGCCGCCACCGAACGCGCCCGCGCCACGGTGGCCGGCTGTGATGCCTTCCTGACCGAGCCCATCGACGAGGAAGAGCTCAAGGACATCCTGGCCCGGCACGACAGCGCCTTCGAGCGCGGCTTCGAGCCCACGGCCATGCAGGCCGCAGCGGCCTGAACCATCCGGCCGGGCGTCAACCCGCCCGGGCCCTCACCCCTCGATCAGTGATCGGAGCGGGCGATGGCCATCAGCCGCTCCAACTCGGCACCATGCACGCGCAGGTTGCGCTGGTGCCAGCGGGCGACCAACCACATGATGCTGGCCACCAGCAGGCCGAAGATGGTGATCGCGCCGAAGGCCGACATGCCCAGCCGCGTGAGGCCGGTGTAGAAGGCGCCCAGGGCCAGGATGCAGGCCTGCTCGTTGAAGTTCTGCACGGCAATCGAGCGACCCGCCCCCATGAGGTTGTGGCCGCGGTGCTGCAGCAGCGCGTTCATGGGCACGACCAGGAAGCCACCCAGCCCGCCCAGCAGGACCAGGAAGGGCGCGGCCAGCCAGACGTTGCTGATCACGTTGAGCGAGATCACCAGCACCCCCATGGCGATGCCCAGGGGCATG
>JBJOKP010000015.1:0-12781 GCA_046046045.1 Pseudomonadota bacterium
CGTGACGGTGTTTTCGCCATGGAACTCGGTGGCCCCGAGGTGGGCCGCGGCTGCGGCGGGCGCGGCATCATCCACGGCTTCGAGACCCTGGAGAAGCTGGGCTTCCACGACTGGGGCTTCGACTACGTGCTGCTGGACTTCCTGGGCGACGTGGTCTGTGGTGGCTTCGGCCTGCCGATCGCCCGCGACATGTGCCAGAAGGTCATCGTCGTGGGCAGCAACGACCTGCAGAGCCTCTACGTGGCCAACAACGTCTGCAGCGCGGTCGAGTATTTCCGCAAGCTGGGTGGCAATGTCGGCGTGGCCGGCATGGTGATCAACAAGGACGACGGCACCGGCGAGGCCGCGGCCTTCGCGAAGAACGCCGGCATCCCGGTGCTGGCTGCCATCCCGGCCCACGAGGACATTCGACGCAAGAGCGCCAGCTACGAAATCATCGGCAAGCCCGGCACGCCCTGGGCGCCGCTGTTCGAGCAGCTCGCCACCAATGTGGCCGAGGCCCCGCCCATGCGGCCGCGGCCACAGACACAGGACCAGCTGCTGGGCCTGTTCAGCGCCGAGTCCACCGGCCGCGACTTCCACATGGAGCCGGCCACCCTGGTGGACATGGTGGGCAAGGCCGAGCTGGCCCGGCCCTCGCTCGAAGTGGTCTACGACGCCGTCTGAGCACGCCCGGCCATGACACCGCCCCTAGCCATGCCGGCCGACTTCGCCCTGCCGCCCGGGCCGCCTGACCAGTCGGCTCAGCCCGCCCAGCCTGTGGATGGCCTGGGCTGCCATGCCGGTGCCGCCCAGATGCATGCCGCGGCCCAGGCCGCGGGCAAGAGCGAGACCCTGGCGCAGTACGCCGCCGACTATCCCAAGGGCCCGCACGATCAACCGCAGAGCATGTGCCCGGCCTTCGGCTCGCTGCGCGTGGGCCTGCGCATGCGCCGCACGGCGACGGTGCTTTCGGGTTCGGCCTGCTGCGTCTACGGCCTCACCTTCACCAGCCACTTCTACGGCGCCCGGCGCAGCGTGGGCTATGTGCCCTTCAACAGCGAAAGCCTGGTCACCGGCAAGCTGTTCGAGGACATCCGCGAGGCCACCTACAAGCTGGCCGATCCGGCCCTGGTCGACACGGTGGTGCTGATCAACCTCTGCGTGCCAACCGCCAGCGGCGTGCCGCTGCAGTTGCTGCCCAAGCAGATCAACGGCGTGCGCATCATCGGCATCGACGTGCCCGGCTTTGGCGTGCCCACCCATGCAGAGGCCAAGGACGTGCTGGCCGGCGCCATGCTCCGGTATGCCCGGGCCGAGGCCGAGGCCGGCCCGGTGCAGGCGCCCAAGGGCGGCCGCCAGGCCCTGCCCACCGTCACCCTGCTGGGCGAGATGTTCCCGGCCGATCCCATGGTGATCGGCGGCATGCTGGCCCCCATGGGCCTGGCCGCCGGGCCCACCGTGCCCACGCGTGAATGGCGCGAGCTCTACGCCGCGCTGGATGGCGCGGTGGTGGCCGCCATCCATCCCTTCTACACCGCCAGCGTGCGCGAGTTCGAGGCCGCCGGCCGGCCGGTCGTCGGCTCGGCCCCGGTGGGCCATGAGGGCACCGAAGCCTGGCTGCAGGCCATAGGCACGGCAGCCAACGTGCCGCAGGCGCGCATCGATGCGGTGAAGAACCGCATGCTGCCGGCCCTCAAGGGCGTGCTGGCGGCCGCACCCATCAAGGGCCGCATCACCATGTCGGGCTACGAGGGCAGCGAGCTCATCGTGGCGCGCCTGCTGGTGGAGAGTGGCGCCGACCTGCGCTACGTCGGCACGGCCTGCCCGAAGACACCCTGGAGCGCGGCCGATGCCGACTGGCTCCAGTCCCGCGGCGTGCATGTGCAGTACCGCGCCTCGCTGGAGCAGGACCTGGCGGCCATGCGCGAATTCCAGCCCGACCTGGCCATAGGCACGACGCCCGTGGTGCAGGCGGCCAAGGAGGCGCGCATCCCGGCCCTCTATTTCACCAACCTCATCTCGGCCCGGCCGCTGATGGGGCCGGCCGGCGCAGGCTCGCTGGGCCAGGTGATCAATGCCGCCATCGCCAACAAGCAGCGCTTCGACAGCATGGCCGACTTCTTCGGCGACGTGGGGCAGGGCGACAAGGCTGGCGTGTGGAGCGAGGTGCCGGTGGACCGGCCCGAGTTCCGCGCCGACTTCAAGCGCCAGGTCATCAAGCTGCACAAGAAGCGCAAGGCCGAGGAGATGATCTGATGAGCTTGGTGCTTGATCATGACCGTGCCGGCGGCTACTGGGGCGCCGTCTACGTCTTCACCGCCATCAAGGGCCTGCAGGTGGTGATCGACGGCCCGGTGGGCTGCGAGAACCTGCCGGTCACCAGCGTGCTGCACTACACCGACGGCCTGCCGCCGCACGAGCTGCCCATCGTCGTCACCGGCCTGGCCGAGGAGCAGCTGGGCCGCGAGGGCACCGAAGGCGCCATGAAGCGCGCCCACGCGGTGCTCGATCCCGACCTGCCCAGCGTGGTGGTGACCGGCTCCATCGCCGAGATGATCGGCGGTGGCGTCACGCCCGAAGGCACGGCGCTGATGCGCTTCCTGCCGCGCACCATCGACGAGGACCAGTGGCAATGCGCCAACCGCTCGATGTTCTGGCTCTGGCAGCAATATGGCCTGCGCCACATCCCCAAGCCCGTGCCGCTGGCCGAGCGCGAGCCGGGGCCTGACGGCAAGGTCCGGCCGCGCGTCAACCTGATCGGCCCCTGCTATGGCTGCTTCAATATGCCCAGCGACCTGGCGGAGATCCGCCGGCTGGTGGAGGGCATAGGCGCCGAGATCAACCTGGTCTTCCCGCTGGGCACCCATCTGGCCGATGTGCAGAAGCTGGCCGATGCCGACGTCAACATCTGCCTCTACCGCGAATACGGCGCCCTGCTGTGCGAGGCGCTTGAGCGGCCCTGGCTGCATGCGCCCATGGGCCTGCACAGCACGACCCGCTTCCTGCGCAGCCTGGGCGAACTGCTGGGCTTGGACCCCGAACCCTTCATCGAGCGCGAGAAGCACACCACGCTCAAGCCGCTGTGGGATCTGTGGCGCTCCGTGACCCAGGACTTCTTCGGCACCGCCAGCTTCGCGGTCGTGGCCAGCGAGACCTATGCGCGCGGCCTGCGCCTCTTTCTCGAGGACGAGATGGGTCTGCCCTGCCAGTTCGCGGTGGCGCGCCGGCCCGGGGCCAAGACCGACAACGCCGCCATCCGCCAGCAGGTGCGCGAGAAGCCGCCGCTGGTGATGTTCGGCTCCTACAACGAACGCATGTACCTGGCCGAAGGCGGCGCGGGAGGGCACGGGCCACGGCCCAGCTACATCCCGGCCTCCTTCCCCGGCGCCATCATCCGCCGCGCCACCGGCACGCCCTTCATGGGTTATGCCGGGGCGACCTATGTGGTGCAGGAAGTCTGCAACGCGCTCTTCGACGCGCTCTTCCACATCCTGCCGCTGGGCACCGACCTTGACCAGGTCGAGGCCACGCCGGCCCGCCTGGACGAGGCCAGCACCAGCCCCTGGGATGACGAGGCCCAGCGCCTGCTCGACGACCTGGTGCGGGCCCAGCCGGTGCTGGTGCAGATCAGCGCGGCCAAGCGCCTGCGCGACCGCGCCGAGCAGCAGGCCCGCCAGGCCGGCGAGGAGCGCATCACCGCCCAGCGTGTGGCCCAGGCCCGCGCTGCGCTGGCGGGAGCCCCGGCATGAACGGCCGCATCACCCTGGCAGCCGCCGAGCCAGGCGACCCCATCTCCGGGCGGACGGGGGCCAAGGCGCCCCGTTCGCCGCATCGCTTGACATGGCTGGCCGGCATGCCTGCGGCCGTGGCAATCCCAGCCGCGCGGGATGGGCGCGGTAACGGTCGCAAGGCCCATCCTGGCCGCGAGGCCATTCGATAAAGGAACCAAGTTATGGCTGATCGAAACGGCTCACTGTCCGGCTTGACCGAACAGGAAGCGCGCGAGTTCCACGGCATGTTCATGTCGAGCTTCATCGGTTTCACCGTGATAGCCGTCATTGCCCACGTGCTGGTCTGGAACTGGCGTCCCTGGCTGTAAGGCCACCGCTCTCTCGGAGCACACCATGACAGTGTCGACATTGAAGAACCCCAGCCCGCATCTGGTCCACCACGAGTGGTCGAAGGTGTTGTTCGGGCTGAGCTTTGTGATGTTCCTGGCGATCGCCCTCGTCGCCGAGATGCTGTCCATGCGCTGGCGGTCCTGGTTGCCAGGCGCCGAGGGGGAGGGGTCGGTGATCGCGGCGGTCTCCGCAGCGGTCTACACCTTCATGTCTAGCATCCCTTAGGAGTCACAAACATGTGGAGATTGTGGTTGTTGTTCGACCCGCGCCGGGTCCTGGTGGCACTGTTCACCTTCCTGTTCGGCCTGGCCCTGCTGATTCACTTCATCCTGCTCAGCACGGACAAGTACAACTGGATCGACGGCGCCAAGAAGACCAAGACGGCCGCGGTGCAGATGGCACCTCTGCCGCCCAAGAGCTGAGGCCGGACAGCTGTCCGCCTCGATGGTGACCGGTCCAGGCCCCGGCAGGGGTCGGTCGCCCTTTACCGCAGTTCAATCGCGCGGCCCGCACGGGGCTGTGCACAACGCTGGAGCCGGCGATGGCGATGCTCAGTTTCGAGAAGAAGTATCGGGTCCGCGGCGGCACGCTGCTCGGGGGCGATCTGTTCGACTTCTGGGTCGGCCCCTTCTACGTCGGATTCTTCGGCGTCACCACGGCCTTCTTCGCCGTGCTGGGCACCCTGCTGCTGGTCTGGGGCGCGGCCATGGGGCCGACCTGGAACCTCTGGCAGATCAACATCGCCCCGCCTGACCTGAAGTACGGCCTCAAGTTCGCCCCCCTGGCTGAGGGCGGCCTGTGGCAGCTGGTGACGATCTGTGCGCTGGGCGCCTTCGTCTCCTGGGCGCTGCGCGAGGTGGAGATCTGCCGCAAGCTGGGCATGGGCCTGCATGTGCCGGCCGCCTTCAGCATGGCCATCTTTGCCTACTTCACGCTGGAGGTGATCCGCCCGCTGCTGCTGGGCGCCTGGGGTCATGGCTTTCCCTACGGGATCATGAGCCACCTGGACTGGGTCTCCAACACGGGCTACCAGTACCTGCACTTCCACTACAACCCGGCCCACATGGTGGCGGTGAGCTTCTTCTTCGCCACCACCTTCGCCCTGGCCCTGCACGGCTCCCTCATCCTCTCGGCCAGCAACCCGGCCGCGGGCGAGACGGTCAAGACCGCCGAGCACGAGAACACCTTCTTCCGCGACACCATCGGCTACTCCATCGGCACGCTGGGCATCCACCGCCTGGGCCTCTTCCTGGCGCTGGCGGCGGTGTTCTTCAGCGCCGTGTGCATCGTCATCAGCGGCCCCTTCTGGACCCGTGGCTGGCCGGAATGGTGGAGCTGGTGGCTCAGCCTGCCGATCTGGCGCTGAGCATCCGCACGAAGGCTCGTTCCCTCCAACGCAGAAGACATCCCCTGAGGAGCCGCCGCCATGGCCAACTTCGAGAACCTCTTCACCTGTGTGCAGGTGCATGCACCGTCCTACCCCGGCGTGCCGCTGGGTGCGGGGCAGGGCCAGCGCGCCGGCACGCCGGTGCACTCCCACCTGCTGGGCCGCATCGGCGATGCCCAGCTGGGCCCCATCTACCTGGGCTGGTTCGGCCTGGCCTCGCTGTTCTTCGGCTTCCTGGCCTTCGAGATCATCGGGCTCAACATGTTCGCCTCGGTGAACTGGAACCCGGTGCAGTTCGTGCGCCAGCTGCCCTGGCTGGCCCTGGAGCCGCCGTCGCCGGCCTATGGCCTGCACATCCCGCCGCTGGCCGAAGGCGGCTGGTGGCTGATGGCCGGCTTCTTCCTCACGCTTTCGGTCATTCTGTGGTGGGTGCGCATGTACCGGCGCTCCACCGCGCTGGGCCTGGGCACCCACACGGCCTGGGCCTTTGCCTCGGCGATCTGGCTCTTCCTGGTGCTGGGCTTCATCCGCCCGCTGCTGATGGGCAGCTGGGGCGAGGCCGTGCCCTTCGGCATCTTCCCCCACCTGGACTGGACGGCGGCCTTCTCGCTGCGCTACGGCAACCTGTTCTACAACCCATTCCACATGCTGTCGATCGCCTTCCTCTACGGCTCGACGCTGCTGTTCGCCATGCACGGCGCCACCATCCTGGCGGTGGGGCGCTACGGCGGCGAACGCGAGGTGGAGCAGATCGTCGACCGCGGCACGGCCAGTGAACGCGCCGCCCTGTTCTGGCGCTGGACCATGGGCTTCAACGCCACCATGGAATCCATCCACCGCTGGGCCTGGTGGTTCGCCGTGTTGTGCCCGCTGACCGGCGGCATCGGCATCCTGCTCACCGGCACGGTGGTCGACAACTGGTACCTCTGGGCGGTGCAGCACGGCGTGGCGCCGAGCTATCCGGCCGCCTACCCGACCGGCCCCGATCCGGCCCTGCTGGTGAAGTGACCCGGCCAGCCCATCGCACAACCCACAAAGGTGAACCCATGAGGACACTCGTCACCGGAGGCCTGCTGCTGATGCTGGGGGCCGCCAGCCTGCTGGCCGGCTGTGAACGCCCGCCCGTCGAGACCATCCAGGCCGGCTACCGCGGCACCGGCATGATGCAGGTGAACAACCCGCGCAGCAGCGCCGCCCTGGTCGCCGCGCAGAAGCTGCCCGATGCCATCCCGGCCCTGCCGGCCGGCGGGCCGCTGGCCAAGGACAGCTTCAAGAACGTGCAGGTGCTGGGCGAGCTCTCCTCGGCCGAGTTCACCCGCACCATGCTGGCCATCACGGCCTGGGTGGCACCCGAGAAGGGCTGCGCCTACTGCCACGCGGATGGCGAGGACCTGTCCTCGGACAAGCTCTACACCAAGGTCGTCGCCCGCAAGATGCTGGAGATGACCCGCCACATCAACAAGGACTGGAGCAGCCACGTCGCCCAGACCGGCGTCACCTGCTACACCTGCCACCGCGGCCAGCCGGTCCCGGCCAAGGTCTGGTTCACCGATCCGGGCCCGAAGCAGGCGCGTGGTTCCACGGCGGACAGCGCCGGCCAGAACCTGCCGGCCCAGGCCGTGGGCCTGACCTCGCTGCCCTACGACCCGCTCACGCCCTTCCTGCTGCAGGACGCCGGCATCCGCACCCAGGGCGGCACGGCCCTGCCTACGGGCAACCGCCAGTCCATCAAGCAGACCGAGTGGACCTATGCCCTCATGACCCACATGAGCGAGGCCCTCGGCGTGAACTGCACCTTCTGCCACAACAGCCGCGAGTTCGGCGACTGGGCGCAGAGCCCGCTGCAGCGCACCACCGCCTTCCACGGCATCCGCATGGCGCGTGACCTCAACAACGCCTTCCTGCTGCCGCTCACCACCACCTTCCCGGCCGAGCGCCTGGGGCCCACGGGTGACGTGGCCAAGGTCAGCTGCGCCACCTGCCATCAGGGCCGCAGCAAGCCGCTGGGCGGTGCACCGCTGGCCCAGGATCATGGCGAGGCCCTGATGGTGGCCGCGGCCGCCTCGCGCTGAAACCGGTCGAGGCCTGCATGAGCACCACCGTGCCGGTCGAGGTGATGGCGGCGCCGGAGCGGCCCGTGCTCACGCCGCGGACCGATCTGGTGCTGGCTCAGCCACGTGGCTTCTGCGCCGGCGTGGTGCGGGCCATCGACGTGGTGGAGCAGGCGCTAGACCTGTTTGGCGCGCCGGTGCATGTCTTCCACGAGATCGTGCACAACGGTCATGTGGTGCAGGGCCTGGCCCGGCGCGGCGCGGTCTTCGTCGACCAGATCGAGCAGATCCCGCGCGGCGCGGTCACGGTGTTCAGTGCCCACGGCGTCTCGCGCGCCGTGGTGGCCCAGGCCCGGGCCCGCGGACTGCGGGTCATCGATGCCACCTGCCCGCTGGTGGCCAAGGTGCATCTGCAGGCCCAGCGCTATGCTGCCCAGGGGCGGCTGGTGCTCATCATCGGCCACGCCGGGCATGACGAGGTCGAGGGCACGCTGGGCGCCATCGACGGCCCGGTCCGTGTCATCGCCAGCGTGGACGAGGTGATGGCGCTGGAGCTGCCACCCGGCCAGCCGCTGGCCTATGTCACCCAGACCACCCTCAGCGTGGACGACACACGCGCCATCGTGGCCGCGCTGGAGGCGCGCTTTCCGGGCATTCCCGGCCCGGCCCTGGCCGACATCTGCTATGCCACGCAGAACCGCCAGACTGCCGTGCGCCTGCTGGCCCGCCAGGTCGATCGGGTGCTGGTGGTGGGGGCGCGCAACAGCAGCAATTCCTGCCGGCTGCGCGAGGTGGCCGAGCAGCAGGGCGTGCCGGCCTGGCTGGTGGAGGACGCCGGTCAGATCGAGCCCGCCTGGCTGGAGGGGGCCCTGGCCATAGGCATCAGCGCCGGGGCCAGCACGCCCGAGGTGCTGGTGCAGGCCGTCTGCGATCGTCTGCGGGCCCTGGGCGCCGGCGCCATCCGCCTGCTGCCCGGTCGCATCGAGGACGTGGTCTTTCGCATGCCCCTGGGGCTGTCCAGTAAGGCGGCCCCGGCCCAGCCAGCGCCCATCCAGGCCCTGGTGGCCGTGTCCCGCGCGGCCTGAGTAGCCGCAGGCGTCCACCCCACCGCGGCTGCTCAGCGGCGGCCGGGCCAGTCCACCTCGAAGCGGCAATGGCTGGCGCCGCAGGCCTCGCAGCAGGTCTCGACCACCCGTGCCTGACGATGGACCAGCACCTGGAACAGGCGCTCGAAGGTGCCGGCGTAATAGCGGCAGCCGGGTTCGTCCAGGGTCAGGCCGCGGCAGAGCGGATTGTTCGCCAGGCTCAGCACCACCCGGCTGCCGGCCGCCGTGGCGCTGAAGCGGCCGCTGCCGGCAAAGGTCCAGGCATGGCGGCGGATGGCGCGCAGCAGCAAGGCGGCGGCCAGGCGCGCCGGCAGGGCGCGGAGCAGCCACTGCACGGGGCGCGGAATGCGGTGGGCCAGCAGGTAGTCGGCCGTGCGGCGGCCGGCCTCCTGTCCCAGGGCCTCGGCCGTGGCATCACCCAGGGCGTCGCGCAGGGCCAGGTGCAGGCGGATGACCTCGCCCTCGTCCACCATGGCGGCCGGCGGATGCTGCAGATGGGGCAGCATGCCGGCGCGCCGGAAGACCTTGCGGGCCACGGCCTCGCCATGCCGCAGGCGGATGGCCTCGGCCAGGCGGGTGATGGCGTTGGGGCCTATGCGTGCCACGTCGCCCGAGGCCGGATGAGGCTGGGGGCCCAGGGCCGGGCTGCTCATGGCGCTCATGCCGGGTCGGCCAGCTGTTCATGCCCGCCGCCGCAGGCCAGGGCGGCATTCAGCTCGCCGGCACGGCGCCGGTGCTCGATCTTGGGGCCGTGCATGGTGACCCAGCCCACGTCGTTGTCGGCGATCTGGGCGGCGTCGGGCCGCTCGTAGGTGCGCTTCGTGTCGAAGGCGAAGTCGACATTCTTGCGGCTCTGCGGTCCCCAGTAGCCCACCCGTCCCAGGTCGTAGAACTTGCGCTCGAAGCCGCTCTTGAGAAAGGCCTTGAGGCAGCCCATGAGGTATTTGCGGCGGTAGCGGTCCTTCTCCCAGGGGTACTGGAACAAGCTCTTGTTCATGAAGAAGCGGCGGTAGTTGGCCATCACGCGGTCGAGCAGCTCGGCGCGGTCCATGGCGTCGGGCTTCATGATGGGGGTGACGAAGTTGTACTTGTCGAAGTCGAACACCTCCACCTTGTCGCCCAGTTCCTGGAACAGGTCGCTGAAGGGCCAGGGCGTGTACATGGCCCAGTTGGCCATGTCGGGGTTCCAGTCGCGCGCCATGCGATAGGTTTCCTCCAGGGTCTCGGCGGTCTCGTTCTCCAGGCCGACGATGAACTGGGCCTCGGTGACGATGCCGGCCTCGCGCAGCAGGCGGATGGCTCGTCTGTTCTGCGCGATGGTGGTCTCCTTGTTGAAGCGCTCCAGCTTGAGCTGGGCCGCCGCCTCGGTGCCCAGGCTCACGTGCACCAGGCCCGCGCGGCGGAACAGCGGCAGCAGCTTTTCATCGCGCAGGATGTCGGTCACGCGGGTGTTGATGCCCCACTGCACCTTGTCGGGCAGGCCGCGCGCGATCAGCTCCTCGCAGAAGGCGATGAACTTCTTGCGGTGGATGGTGGGCTCCTCGTCGGCCAGGATGAAGAAGCCGACCTGGTGGTCGCGCACCAGGCCCTCGATCTCGTCCACCACCTTCTTCGGGTCGCGGATGCGGTAGTCGCGCCAGAACTTCCACTGGCTGCAGAAGCTGCAGGTGAAGGGGCAGCCGCGCGCCAGGTTGGGGATGGCCACGCGTACGCCCAGGGGGATGTAGGTGTAGTGCTGCCACTCGAGCACCGACCAGTCGGGCGTGATGCGGTCCAGGTCCTGCAGCGTGGGCTCGGCCGGCGTGGCGATGACCTGGCCGTCCTGCAGATAGGTGATGCCGCGCACCGCCGCGCGGCCAGCCCCTGAAGCCTCGGCCCAGACACCTTCATCCACCGCGCGCACCAGGTTGAGGAAGACCTGCTCACCTTCGCCCCGCACGATGGCGTCGATCCACGGTGCCTCCTTGAGCACCTGCGGGTACATGAAGGTGCCGTGGATGCCGCCCAGCACCGTCACCACCTTCGGGTTGAGCTGCCTGGCCAGGCGCAGCACGGCCTCGGCCTGGTAGATGGCCGGGGTGATGGCGGTGCAGCCCACGATGTCGGGGGCCAGCTCCAGCAGGCGGTCCTGCAGCTGGGCCTCGCTCAGGTGGTGGGTCATGGCGTCGATGAAGACGACGTCCTCATACCCCCCGGCCTTGAGGTAGCCGGTCAGGTAGGCAGCCCAGGCCGGCGGCCAGTTGCCCGCGATCTCGGCCCCGCCCGAGTGGTAGTTGGGATGGATGAGCACCACACGCATGTCGCCTGTCTCCTTGCGCCGTCCTTCGGCGCTTGTCAGGATCAGCGTAGCGATGATGTGTCAATCATGCTTGACATAGGCCAAGGGCACCGCATTGCCCGGGTCACTTCAGCGCCGCGGCTTGGCGCGAACGCAGGCCCCATCGCCACAAGGCCTCGGGCGGCATGGGCAGCACGAGCATCAGGTGCTCCAGGGCTCCCAGGGCGAGCAGGCTGCCCAGCAGGGCCAGGCCGGTGATGGCGGCGGCCCCCTCGGGCAGGGCGGCGGCCTGCCAGACCCACCAAGCGCTGAGGGCGCAGGCCGTGAAGGAGAGCGGCCAGAGCGGGTTCATGGCCCGGCGCCTGAAGTAGCTGTGCAGGTACTTCAGGTGATCGGGCAGAAAGGCCTCGCTGAGGTTGCGCACGCCCAGGAAGAGGTTGAGCTTGGCGCTTTGGCGCATCACCCACAGCGCCACATAGGTCCACCAGCCCACGGCGTTGTCGCCACCGGCCGTGGCCAGCCAGACCGCCCCGGCCAGCAGCAGCAGGGCCAGCTCATGGTGCAACACCGTGCCCAGGGCCAGGCGGGTGCGGGCCCAGCCCGCCAGCTGCGGCGGGCAGGCCTGGCGGTGCGGCCCGGTGACGACACCCAGCAGAAAGGCCAGCTCCTGCCAGGCCCACACCAGCAGGGCGCAGGTGAAGGCGCAGTACGCGCCGGTGGGGCTCACATCCATGCGGGTGTGATGCAGGCCCCACAGTCCCGCCGCCAGGACGAGGCTGGCGCCGGTCAGGCTCCAGGCAAAGGTGCGGCGCGGCAGGCCGTCCAGCCACAGGATGATGCCGGTGCTCAGCCACCAGACGAGCAGGGCATAGCCCAGGGGCCAGAGCAGGGCGGCGTTCATGGGTGTGGGCCAGCGCCAGGTCGTGCGGCGGGGTTCACCAGGCCGGCGCGGTGTGGATGCGCTCGGGCAGGGCGTGCTTGACCGTGGGCATGAGGTAGAGCCGGCCGAAGGTGGCCAGGGCCTGCAGCCCGCAGACGCCCTGGCGCAGGCGGCCGATCAGGCCCCCGCGTTCCTTGGCGGCCTGCATGGCGGTCGAGAGCTCGCAGAGCCGGTCCAGGCCGGCGCGGAAGGCCGGGTGGTCGGTGTCCAGCGAGAGCGGGAAACACTGGCGCGCGATGGTGCTGGTGATGCGGAAGACCTCGTGGTCATATGTCGTCGCGTCCAGGCCCATGGCCAGGTGCATCTCGGGGCGCTGATGGTCGCGCACATACATGGTGGCGTAGACCGCGAGCAGGAAGAACTTCACCCACAGGGTGTTGGCACCCGAGAGCAGATGCGGGTTGGCGCGCAGGATGAGGGCGAAGCTTTCGCCGTGGCGGTATTCGTCGTTGCACCAGCGCTCGAACCAGCGAAAGATGGGGTGGAAGCGCAGCTCGGGGTGGCGCTCCAGCTGGCGGTAGATGGTGATGTAGCGCGCGTACCCTATCTTCTCGCTCAGGTAGGTGGCGTAGAAGATGTACTTGGGCTTGAAGTAGGTGTAGTGCTTGCTGCGCTTGAGGTCGCCCAGGTCCACGCCCAGGCCGAAGTCCTTCAGCGCGCTGTTGATGAAGCCGGCATGGCGCGATTCGTCCCGCGCCATATAGGTCATGAGCTGCTTGATCTCGGGGTTGCTGACCTGCTTGCGGATCTCGTTGTAGAGCACGCAGCCCGAGAACTCGGAGGTCAGCGAGCTGACCAGGAAGTCCAGGAACTCCTGCTTGAGCGCCGGTGGCAGCTCGCGGATCTCGGCGGCGAAGGCCTCGTCGCGCTGGAAGTGGTCGTGGTTGTTGTCGCCCTCGTATTCGGCCATCACCGC
>JBJOKP010000016.1:0-12764 GCA_046046045.1 Pseudomonadota bacterium
GATGCATCCGCCCAGGCCTGGGGCCTGGGCCATCCTCCCCCCCGCCGTCCACCCGAGGAGCCCTGCACCATGCGTGCCGACAACGTCCTGGCCACCATAGGCAACACCCCGCACATCCGCATCAACCGCCTGTTCGGCAGCACCCACCAGGTCTGGGTGAAGTCCGAGCGCAGCAATCCGGGCGGCTCGATCAAGGACCGCATCGCCCTTTCCATGGTCGAGGCGGCCGAGGCCAGCGGGGCCCTGAAGGCCGGCGGCACCATCGTCGAACCCACCTCGGGCAACACCGGCATCGGCCTGGCCATGGTGGCGGCCGTGAAGGGCTACACCCTGGTGCTGGTGATGCCCGACAGCATGAGCATCGAGCGCCGCCGCCTGATGCTGGCCTATGGCGCCCAATTCGTGCTGACCCCGCGCGAGATGGGCATGAAGGGCGCCATCGAGAAGGCCCAGGAGGTGGTGGCCAGCACCCCGGGCGCCTGGATGCCGCAGCAGTTCGAGAACGAGGCCAATCCGGCCGTGCATGCCCGCACCACGGCGCGCGAGATCCTGGCCGATTTTCCCGAGGGCCTGGACGCCCTCGTCACCGGCGTGGGCACCGGCGGCCACCTGAGCGGCTGTGCCCAGGTGCTCAAGGCCACGTGGCCGCAGCTCAAGGTCTATGCGGTGGAACCGGCAGCCTCGCCGGTCATCAGCGGGGGCAAGCCCTCGCCCCATCCCATCCAGGGCATAGGTGCCGGCTTCATCCCGAAGAACCTGCACACCGGCCTGCTGGACGGCGTGATCCAGGTCGACGCCGAGCCGGCACGCGAGATGGCGCGCCGCTGCGCCCGCGAGGAAGGCCTGCTGGTGGGCATCTCCAGCGGCGCCACCCTGGCCGCCATCGCCCAGAAGCTGCCCGAGCTGCCGGCCGGCGCCCGGGTGCTGGGCTTCAACTACGACACCGGCGAGCGCTACCTCAGCATCGAGGGCTTCCTGCCCACCGAGGGCTGATCAGCGCGGCGCCTCTTCCCGCTGGCGTGGTCGCCCCAGAGGGGGCGTGGCCACGCCGCCTCGCGGCTTCACCAGAGACGGATGCGCTGCTCGGGCGCCTTGTACATGCGGTCGCCCGGCTGGGTGCCGTAGGCCTCGTGGAAGCCATCGCTGTTCACCGCCGCACCATTGGCGCGGAATTCGTCGGGGGAATGGGGATCGATGGTGAGCAGCTGCAGGGCACGCTGCTCGCGCGTCTTGTGGCGCCACGCGTGGGCCCAGCCGACGAAGAAGCGCTGGGCGCCGCTGCGGCCGTCGATCACCGCGGCAGGCCGGCCGCCCAGCGAGGCCTGCCAGGCCTTGTAGGCTACCTGCAGGCCCGACAGGTCGGCGATGTTCTCGCCCAGGGTGAGCTGGCCGTTGAGGGTCTTGCCCGGCAGCACCTCGTAGGCCGAATACTGCGCCACCAGGGCGGCGGTGGCCTTCTCGAAGGCCAGTCGGTCTTCGGCCGTCCACCAGTCGCGCAGGCTGCCGTCGCCGTCGAAGCGGCTGCCCTGGTCATCGAAGCCGTGGCTGATCTCGTGGCCGATGATGGCGCCGATGGCGCCGTAGTTGTAGGCGTCGTCGGCCGCCATGTCGAAGAAGGGCGGCTGCAGGATGGCCGCCGGGAAGACGATCTCGTTGCGCATCGGGTGGTAGTAGGCGTTCACCGTCTGCGGCGTCATCTCCCACTCGCTGCGGTCCACCGGCTTGCCGGCCTTGGCCACCTGGCGCTGCCACTCGAAGCCCCGCGCGCGCTGCAGATTGCCCAGCGCGTCGCCCGCCTTGACGCCGAGGCCGGCATAGCTGCGCCACTGATCGGGGTAGCCGATCTTGACCAGGTAGCGTGCCAGCTTGGCCTGGGCGCGGGCTTTGGTCTCCGGGCCCATCCAGCCCAGGCCGGCGATGGAGTCGCGGTAGGCCAGCATCAGCTGGTCCACCAGCTTGACCATGCGGGCCTTGTGCTCGGGCGGAAAGTGGCGCGCCACATAGGCCTGGCCGATGGCCTCGCCCAGGGCGGCGTTGACCTCGGCGATGGCCTGCTGCCAGCGCGGCTTTTCCACCTGGGCGCCGGTGAGGGCGCGGCCGCGGAAGGCGAAGCGCGCCTCGCGGTAGGGCGCGGGCAGCACGGCGGCATGGGCGTCCAGCAGGCGCAGGCGGAAATAGGCCTTCCAGTCGGCCAGCGGCAGCTCGCCCTGCAGCCGGGCGATGCCGCGGGTGGTGGCCGGCTGCGAGACCGAGAAGCGGTCCACCTTGCCCAGCCCGGCCGCGGTGAAGAAGGCCACCCAGTCAAAGCCCGGCGCGCTGCGGGCCAGCTCGGCCAGGGTCGTGGGGTTGTAGACCTTGGTCATGTCGCGGTTCTCGACCTGGCTCTGGTGCAGCTCGGCCAGGCGATGCTCCAGCGCCAGCACGCGGTCGACCACGGCCTCGGGCTGGGCGTCACCCGCCAGGCGCGTGAGGGTGCGCAGGTAGTCGCGATAGGCCTGGCGGGCCGCGGCCATGCGGGCGTCGTCCTGCTGCAGGTAGTAGTCCCGGTCGGGCAGGCCCAGGCCGCCCTGCCAGGTGAGGGCGCGGTGGATGCCCGGCTCCTTGAAGTCGGGCATCACGTCCAGGCTGATGGGCGTCTCCAGCCGGCCCTGCATGAGGCCCTGCCAGCGGGCCAGGCCGGCGCGGTCCTTCACGGCAGCCAGTTCGCGCAGCAGGGGCTGCAGGGGCGCCAGGCCGGCGCGATCGATGGCCGCCGTGTCCAGGTAGGCGGCGTAGTAGTGGCCGATCTTGTCCTCGGTGCTGGCGCCGCGGTCGGTGGCGGAGCGGCGGGCCCCACCACGCTCGGCCAAGGCCTCGACGATGGCGCGCACCTGGGCATCCGCGTCGTCGCGCAGGCGGGTGAAGGCGCCGTAGGAAGCCTTGTCCGCCGGGATCTCGGCCAGGCTCAGCCAGCGGCCGTTGACGGCGCGGAAGAGATCGTCCTGCGGCCGCACCGCCGGGTCGAAGCCGGCCTCGCGGTCGATCACCGAAGGCGCGGCCGGGCCGCCGGCGCCACCGCTGCTGCCACCTCCATCGGCCGCCATGGCCAGACCGCTGACGCAGAGGGCACAGAGCGCACAAAGCGTGCGCATCACGGGGAATCGTTTCATCGCAGGGGTCCTTGGCAGTGGTTCAGACCTCGAACAGCCGCAGGCCGGTGAGGCGGCGGTGCTCGCGGATGGCGTATCGGTCGGTCATGCCGGCCACATAGTCGGCCGCCGCCCGCTCGCGCAGGGGTGAGGCGGCGAAATCGGCCGGCATCTCCTGCGGCCGGCTGACATAGGCGGCGAAGAGGTCGGCGATGACCTGGCGGCCGCGCCGCGTGCTCTCCATCACCTGGGGGTGGCGGTAGAGCTGGCGGAAGAGGAAGCGGCTGAGCGCCTGGCTCTCGGCCCGCATGGCCGGGCTGAAGCTGATGAGGGGCCGGGCCGCGGCGCGGGCCTCGTCGGCCGAGCGCACGCCGGCTGCCTGCAGGGCGGCGCGGGAGTGGTCGATCACGTCGTAGATCTGGGCCGAGAGCATGCGGCGCAGGGTCTCGAAGAGCAGGCGGCGGTCGCTGCGGCCGGCCAGCTCGGGGTGATCCTGCAGGGCCTGGTCGCGGAAGCGGGCGATCAGCGGCACCCTGGCAGCCTGCTCCAGGGTGATGAGGCCCGAGCGCACGCCGTCGTCCACGTCATGGGCGTTGTAGGCGATGGCATCGGCCAGGTTGGCGAGCTGGGCCTCGAGGCCGGGCTGGCTGCGGTCCAGGAAGCGCCGGCCTATGCCGCCGGGTTCATGCCGCTCGATCCAGCGTGCCACCCGCGCGGGGCAGTGCTTGAGCACGCCCTCGCGGGTCTCGAAGCAGAGGTTGAGGCCGTCGAAGCCGGCGTAGCGCTGCTCCAGCACGTCCACCACGCGCAGGCTCTGCAGGTTGTGCTCGAAGCCCTGGTGGGCGGCCATGCAGTGCTGCAGGGCCTCCTGGCCGGCATGGCCGAAGGGGGTGTGGCCCAGGTCGTGGGCCAGGGCGATGGCTTCGACCAGGTCCTCGTGCAGGCCCAGGCTGCGGGCGATGGAGCGGCCGATCTGGGCCACCTCCAGGCTGTGGGTCAGCCGGGTGCGGAAGAGGTCGCCCTCATGGTTGAGGAAGACCTGGGTCTTGTAGACCAGGCGCCGGAAGGCCGTGCTGTGCACGATGCGGTCGCGGTCGCGCTGGAAGGCGTTGCGCGTGGGGGCGCCCGGCTCGTCCAGGCGCCGGCCGCGGCTGCGGGCGGGGTCGCTGGCCCAGGCGGCGAGGCCGGCCATGGTCGGGCTCAGGTCCTCGCTCCCGCGTCCACATGGGCCGCCAGCACCTCGGCCACCAGGGCATCGGGCGCCGCGGCGACGCGGCAGTGGCCACCGCGGCCGTCCGGCCCGGACTCGACCAGCACGAAGCGGATCTCGCCGGCCTCGGCCTTCTTGTCCACCCGCATGAGCTGCAGATAGCGCTCGGCGCCCAGGTCGGGCCCGCGCACCGGCAGGCCGGCGGCGCGGCAGAGGCGCTCGATGCGGGCCACGAAGGCGGCGTCCACCAGGCCCAGGCGCTGCGACAAGGCCGCCGCCATGACCATGCCGCAGCCCACGGCCTCGCCATGCAGCCAGGCGCCATAGCCCAGGCCGGCCTCGATGGCATGGCCAAAGGTGTGGCCGTAGTTGAGGATGGCCCGCCGCCCGCCTTCGCGCTCGTCCTCGCCCACCACCTCGGCCTTGATCTCGCAGGAGCGCTTGACCGCCTGCCGCAGAGCCGCGGGATCGCGCGCCATCAGGGCAGGCAGGCTGGCCTCGATCCAGTCGAGGAAGTCGGCGTCGGCGATGGGGCCGTATTTGATGACCTCGGCCAGGCCGGCGGAGAACTCGCGCGGCGGCAGGGTGGCCAGGGTGTCGAGGTCGCAGATGACGCGGGCGGGCTGGTAGAAGGCCCCGATCATGTTCTTGCCCAGCGGATGGTTGATGGCGGTCTTGCCCCCCACCGAGGAATCGACCTGAGCCAGCAGCGTGGTGGGCACCTGCACAAAGGGCACGCCGCGCATGTAGCAGGCAGCGGCAAAGCCGGTCATGTCGCCGATCACCCCGCCGCCCAGGGCGAAGAGCACCGTCTTGCGGTCGCAGGCGCGGCCCAGCAGCTCGTCGTAGATCAGGCCCAGGGTGGCGGCGTCCTTGTAGGCCTCGCCATCGGGCAGGGTGACCTCGTGGATGGTCTTGTAGTGTGTCGCGATGGCTGCCTTCAGCCGGGCGCTGTAGAGCGGCGCCACCGTGGTGTTGCTGACGATGAGGGCCGTGCTGGAGCGCGGCAGGCCGGTCCAGGCCGCAGCGCTCGCCAGCAAGCCCTGGCCGATGAGGATGTCGTAGCTGCGGTCGGCCAGGTCGACGCGGACGGTGGCCACGGCGTCGGCTGGGTCGATATGGCCGGAAAGTGGATGGTCAGAAAGAGGTTGGCCGGAGGGCTGATGGGCGGTCGCTGCAAGGCTCATGCAGTCAGTGTAGCGGTGGGGTTTGTGGCGGCGCCTGGGGCAAGATGGGCCATCCCTCCCCGTCGTCCTGCCCTTCCTCCTCCCCCTCCGCCGCCAGCCAGACCCATCATGGATCCCCGCCTCGCCAACCCCTACCCCAGCATCCGCCAGCCAGTCTTCGCCAGCCAGGTGGTGGCCACCTCCCAGCCCCTGGCTGCCCAGGCCGGGCTGCGCATGCTGCTGGCCGGCGGGAATGCCATCGACGCTGCGGTGGCGGCCGCGGCGGCGCTCACCATCGTCGAGCCGGTCAGCAACGGCCTGGGCAGCGACCTCTTCGCCCTGGTGTGGGACGGCCAGGCGCTGCATGGGCTCAATGCCTCCGGCCCTGCTCCGGCGGCCTGGTCGCCGGACTATTTCGCCCGGCGCCGCGGCGGCCGCATCCCGATGCGTGGCTGGGACAGCGTGACCGTGCCCGGCGCGGTGGCCGGCTGGGCTGCGCTGTCGCGACGCTTCGGCCGCCTGCCCTTTGGCGACCTGCTGGCCCCGGCCATCCACTGCGGCGAGGCCGGCCATGGCGTGGCGGTCAACATCGCCGAGCGCTGGGGCCGGCAGGCCGAGGGATTGCGCTCTCAGCCCGGCTTTGCCGACGCCTTTCTACCGCGCGGCCGCGCACCCCATGCAGGCGAGTGGGTCCGCCTGCCGGACGCTGCTGCCAGCCTGCGCGAATTGGCGGCGACCGCGGGTGAAAGCCTCTACCGCGGCCCCCTGGCCACCAGGCTGGTGGCGCATGCCGGCGCCCACGGTGGCTCGATGACGGCGCAGGACCTGGCCGCCTACCAGCCCGAGTGGGTGCAACCCCTGCAGCAGAGCTTTGCCGGCCATGAGGTCCACACCCTGCCGCCCAACGGTCAGGGCATCTCGGCCCTGATGGCCCTGGGCCTGCTCGAACGCCTGCGTCAGCAGGGCGCATTCGACGGCCAGCGGGCGGACGATCTGGCCAGCCACCATCTGCAGATCGAGTCCATGAAGCTCGCCTTTGCCGACACCTACCGCTGGGTGGCCGACCCCGCGGCGATGACGACCGTGAGCCCGGACGATCTGCTGAGCCCGGCCTATCTGGACCAGCGCCTGGCCGGGCTTGATCGGCAGCGGGCGGGTGACTATGGCCCGGGCATGCCGCCGCGCGGCGGCACGGTCTACCTGTGCACGGCCGATGGTGAGGGGCGCATGGTCAGCCTCATCCAATCCAACTACATGGGCTTTGGCAGCGGGGTGGTGGTGCCCGGCACCGGCATCAGCCTGCAGAACCGCGGCTGCGGCTTCAGCCTGGACCCGGCCCATCCCAACGTGGTGGCGGGCGGCAAGTGCCCCTTCCATACCATCATGCCCAGCTTCCTGAGCCAGGCCGGCCGGCCACGCATGGCCTTGGGCGTGATGGGCGGGAACATCCAGCCCCAGGGCCAGGTGCAGGCACTGATGCGGCTGCTGGTGCACGGCCAGTCCCTGCAGGCGGCCTGCGACGCACCGCGCTGGAAGGTGGGCACGGGCCGGGTCATCGACTTCGAGGCGGGCCTTCCAACCACGCTCACCCAGGGACTGGAATCCCTGGGCCATGTCTACGAGCCCACGCCTTTTGCCTACCGCGACTTCGGCAGCGGCCAGTTCATCTGGCGTCTGGAATCAGCGCCTGACGAGGCCTGCGCCGACGCATCGCTACCCGCCCGCTATGTGGCGGCAAGCGACCCGCGTCGCGATGGTCAGGCCGTGGGTGTGTAGGTGCAGGGGGAGCGCAAGGTGAGCGCTCAGCCCACCGGCTGGCGCGGCAGCGCCGGCGGCACGATGCCGGCGAGCTCCAGCTGCATCAGCACCATGTTGACCATGGTGGCCACCGAAGGCCGGCCGGTCTCGATGATGTAGTGCGCCGTCTCGCGGTACAGCGGGTCGCGCTGCTGGAAGAGCTCGCGCAGCTTCTCCAGCGGATTGGCCACCTGCAGCAGCGGCCGCTGCGTGTCATGGCGCAGGCGCCGGAACAGTTCCTCGGGCGTGGCGCGCAGGTAGACCACCGTCGTGCGGCCGTGCAGGGCCTGCCGATTGGCCGGCCGCAGCACCGCTCCGCCGCCCGTGGCCAGCACCTTGGGCTCACCGGCGCAGAGTTCGGCAATCACCCGCTCCTCCAGGTCTCGGAAGGCGGTTTCGCCCTCCTGCTCGAAGAAGCTGCGGATGGACATGCCAATGCGACGCTCGATCTCATGATCGGCGTCGCAGAACGGCAGGTGGAGCGCCGCCGCCAGATGCCGCCCGGCCGTGGACTTGCCGGCGCCTGGCATGGCGACGAGGGAGATGAGACCGCTCAATCAGAGTGCACAGGCAGTACCAGGGCCTTGCGTCGAGATGGGCAGGCTGATGGTCGTGCTGAGTCCGCGGGGCGAAGTGAAAGTAACGAAGATCGTCGCCACATTCGTAGTAGTGAGCGAGTAGGACAGCGTCACATTGCTCGCTTCCAAAGTACTCGCTATAGGACTGCCACCCTCAACAGCCACGGTCCCACTCCCGGACGATGGCGTTTTGATGGTGGCACTGATCGTCGTTCCAGCGGCCATCGGGTTCAGTCGGACCGCATTGGCATCAGCGGCCAGGAAGTTTATTGTGCCGCTCGCTCCGACGTTATAGAGGCCGCCAGGCCCAACCCGGTAAAACTTGGAGGTCGTTGCCTCGGTGGATTCTGTGAATAGATTGGCCACCGCACAGGTACCGTCAAGTCCAGCTGAGGCATCTCCTGCCCAAAGCGGCCTTGCCGCAGAAGTGGAAAGTACGGTCTCAGTGGCACGTCGAACGTAGGCACGACCCCACGCCGTGTCGCAGGTAGCAGGCACGGTTGGGATGGAGGCGTCCAGTCTCAGCAATGGGCTGGTGAGCGCAGAGCATGCCGCCGCTCCAAAGCTGGTGGTGGCGATGGATTGATCTTCAGCCGAGTCATAGCTCCCGTCGAACTTCCGATCGACGAAGACATTACCGAGGTCCTGGAACGGTTCGCCGATGTCAAAGATGTTATTGCCGTTCTGGTCCAAGAAGGACTCTTCGCCCAGCGCATAGGCAACAACAGTGATCCGCCCATTGGCAGGGCGCGGCGAAGCAGAAAGAAAATTAGCAGTGACGCTCGCCGAACCCGCATTGTTTGCCAAAACCTGTTTGATAGGTTCGATTTGGCCACCTTCCGCAACGAAGTTGATTGCGGTCCCGACGGGAACGGGATTGGACATCCGGTCGGACGCTATCACTCGGTAGCTATTGGGTTCGCCATCCCTGTCCATACCCTCAATGTTCAGCGTTGTCTGGGAAAGCGAGAAATTGAGTTGGGATGGCAAGCCGACTGCAACCCCCAGTCCGCTGGATACCGTGCTGATCACAGGAGTGACGCCCGAAAGTGTGGCCTGGACACGAACCGGCGTCGGCACGGTGCCAGAGTTGATGAGCACGCTCACCTTGCCATTGGCATCACTCTTCTTGGTGACAGTCGAGGTGGCAACCAGTCCGTCTATCGTCAGGCCGCCGGCTCCCGAACTCAGCTTCAGGTCCACGGTCTGGTTGGGAAGCGGGTTATTCGCGTTATCGACGACGAGGAAGCTCACATTGGAGCTTTCCACGAAACCTGAGCCCTTGAGGAAGATGGTGCTCGGTGTGGCGCTCGCAAAGGTGATGCTGCCGACGGCTGGCGTCGCCAGAGCCACAGTGGTCGCGCTCGAAGTCGTCGTGCCGGTGATCGAAAGAGTGATGTCGTCTCGGGCCAGATTCGCGCCGCAGCCCTGATCTACATAGGTGAAGGTCGCGCTGCCTGTGGTCAC
The DNA here is from genome assembly GCA_046046045.1 of Pseudomonadota bacterium. Lineage (GTDB taxonomy): Bacteria > Pseudomonadota > Gammaproteobacteria > Burkholderiales > Burkholderiaceae_C > Sphaerotilus. The sequence continues at coordinate 9,347 of JBJOKP010000016.1, forward strand.
GGTCTGGCTGGTGGGGGTAATGGTCGCCTTGCCCTGGGCCAGACACACGGAGGTCACGGCCAGGCTCACAGGCGTCCCGCTCGCGGTCCCGCTAATGGTGGCGCTGAGGATGGACTGACCGTATGCACCCAGGGTGCCACCTGCGGCAATGTCGCTGGCGAAACTCGCAATGGCGGCGCTGGTCGCGGCCACCGAGAAGCCGGCCTTCCCCGACACGGAAGTCCCACCGATGTTCGCAGTCACGGTGACGTTGTCCGCTCCAGTGGTGGTGCCGGATTTCGCGAAAAGCAGGAACTGCGTCGTTCCATCCGGACCGGTCAGAGCAGACGCGGCGCTGACCGCACCCAATCCACCATCGGTCGTGATGCTGACCACCTGGCTCGGAATGACCTGCCCACTGGCATTCGTGACCTTGACGGTCACCGTGGCCGGCACTGCAGCGGTCACTGTCGTGGTGGACAGCGTGACAGTGACCTTGCCGGTTCCCGTGCCGTCCGTGGTTCCGCCGTTGTTGCCGAAATTGTTGCCACTGCCACCGCCGCAGGCGCTGAGTCCTGCGACAGCCACTGCGACCGCCATCCAGCAGAAGCGCAGAAGCTGCGCGAGGACTGCCTGGACGGCCCGACGGGAGTGAAAGCTAGCGTCAATCATGGCGTCACTTGGCAGCAGCATTGCGGTCGGTGATGACCTTGGGGGTCAGGAAGACCAGGAGTTCGGTCTTCTGTGAGGTGCGGGTCTTGTTGCGGAACAGGGCGCCGACGTAGGGGATGTCGCCCAGCACGGGCACCTTGTTGACCTGCTCGGCCTCGTTGGTCTGGAAGATGCCGCCGATGACCACGGTGCCACCATTCTCGACCAGCACCTGGGTCTTGATGTGCTTGGTGTCGATGGCGAAGCCGGCGGCGGTCTGCTGGCCGACGCTGTCCTTGTTGACGTCCACGTCCAGGATGATGTTGCCCTCGGGCGTGATCTGGGGCGTGACCTCGAGCTTGAGGTTGGCCTTGCGGAACTGGATCTGGGTGGCGCCGCTGGAGGTGGCCGCCTGGTAGGGCAGTTCCGTGCCTTGCTCGATCAGGGCCTTGATCTGGTCGGCCGTGATAACGCGCGGGCTGGAGACGATCTTGCCGTTGCCTTCGGCTTCCAGGGCCGAGAGTTCAAGGTTGAGGAAGCGGTTGGACGCGGCGCCGAAGAGCGAGAGGGCCACGCTGGCCGCCGAGTTGCCGCCGAACACGCCGTTGCTGACGTTGGCGCCCAGGTTGACGAACTGGGTGTCGCGGAAGACCGAGAGCGCGCTGGTCTGGGTGGTGATGTCGCCGATGGAGGCGTAGTTGCCGCCAATCGCCAGCCGGGTCGTGCCCGAGATGCCGATGCCAGGCGCCTGGGCCGTGGCCCGTGTGTCGTTGGCACCGAGCTTGACACCCAGGCTGCGGCCGAAGCTGTCGGCGGCCTCGACGATGCGGGCCTCGATCATCACCTGACGCACCGGAATGTCGATCTTGCTGATGAGCTGGGTGACCTCTTCCAGCTTGCTGGGGATGTCGTTGACGAAGAGCTGGTTGGTACGCGGCTCGGAGATGACGCTGCCGCGCGGTGAGAGCAGACGGGTGCTGCCCGTGCCACCACCCAGGCCGCCCGGCGAACTGATGGGCGAGCTGGAGGTGGTGGTCTGGCCGGTGAGGCGCTGGGCGATGTCGTCGGCCTTGGTGTAGTTGAGCTGGAAGCCTTGGGTGCGCAGCGGCTCGAGGTCGGTGACCTGCTTCTTGGCTTCGAGTTCCTGCTTCTCCTTGGCCGCCAGTTCGTCCTTGGGCGCGATCCAGAGCACATTGCCGGACTTGCGCACGCCCAGGCCCTTGGCCTGCAGGATGATGTCCAGCGCCTGGTCCCAGGGCACGTCTTTCAGGCGCAGGGTGACCGAGCCGGAGACGGTGTCGCTGGTGACGATGTTGAAGTTGGTGAAGTCTGCGATCACCTGCAGCAGTGAGCGCACCTCGATGTTCTGGAAGTTGAGGCTCAACTTCTCGCCGCTGTAGCCCGGCCCCTGGCTGAGCTTGTTCGGGTCGACCTTCTGCGGCTTGATCTCCAGCACGAACTGGTTGTCGGTCTGGTAGGCACTGTGTTCCCAGCTGCCGCGGGCGTCGACCACCATGCGCACCCGGTCGATGGCCTGGCTGGTGGCAATGCTCTGCACCGGCGTGCCGAAATCGGTGACGTCGAGCTTGCGGCGCAGGCTCTCGGGCACGCTGGTGCGCAGGAACTCGACCACCAGGTTCTGACCCTGCTGGCGGATGTCCACACCCACCTGGGTGCTGGGCAGCTCGACCACGACCCGGCCCGCACCGTCGCGGCCGCGCCGGAAATCGATGTCCTTGAGGGCCTGGGGTGCCGCGTTCTGGGGGTCAGCGAAGTTGGCGCTGCGCGCCGGCGGGGTGGCGCTGGCCGTCGCCGCTGCGGAAGCCGGCGCTGCAGCCGGCCTGGCCGCGGGGGCGGCTGCCGCTGTCGTGGCGGAGGCTGGTGCCGCTGCGGCAGCGGAGGGGGCCGCGGCCGCCGCAGCGGGGGCGGCGGCCGCGGTTGCAGCCTGCAGGGTCGCTGCGGGGGCAGCGGCCGTGGCAGCCTGTTCCGGACTGGAATCGGCAGCCGGAGGATCGATCACCAGCAACAGCACATTGCCCTGCAGCTCGGTGCGATAGCGGCTGCTCTGGCGCAGGTTGATCACGATGCGGCTGCGCTCGCCCGCCTGGGCCACGGCCACCGAGCGCACGTTGCCGCTGTTGATATCCTGCAGGCCACGACCGGTGGCATTGGTCACGCCTGGCAGATCGATGGCGATGCGAGGTGGCGTCTGCACCGAGAAGCCAGTGGGCGCGCTGGCCAGTGGCTCGCTGAGCTCGATGCGCACCACATCTCCGGCGCCCTGGACAGCGGCCGAGATGGCCTGGATGGTGGTCTCGGCCTCTGCGCCCAGAGGCAGCAGGGCGAGCAGGGCGGCGCAGGCGGATGCCGTGGCGCTGCGGCGCAAGGCGGTGGCCGGGGCCTGGGCGTCGTCGCGAGCTGCGTTGGTGGCCATGTGCGTGCTGTGGTTCATCGACCCTTCTCCTGCGAGCGCTCGACGAGCTGGAGCGTGCTCGTGCGCTCGACCCATTCACCGACGGCGTCCTGGACGATTTCGCGCAATGCGACTTCGGTTTCGTTGATGCGGGTGATGCGGCCGTAGTTGAGGCCGACATGGTCACCCACGCGTAGCTGATAGATCTGACCGGAAACGCTGACGAGCGCCACCCGCTGCCCGCCCTGGAAGAGGCTGCCGACCACCTGGATGGCATCGGTCGGGTAGCTCTCCAGCGGTTCCTTGCGACGCTTGAGTTCAGGCGCGAGCAGGGAGTTGGGGGCGGTCTGTTCGCGCTTGACCGCCACCGCCAGC
>JBJOKP010000017.1:0-12466 GCA_046046045.1 Pseudomonadota bacterium
CGTCCACCCAGTCCAGCGCATGCAGGTGGTAGAAGTGCACCAGGTGGTCGTGCACCTGCAGGTTGAGCTGCATGATGTTGCGGATGAGGTTCGCATTGTCGGGGATCTGGATCCCCAGCGCGTCCTCCACCGCCCGCACGCTGGTGAGGGCATGGGTGCCGGTGCACACGCCGCAGATGCGCTCGGTGAAGGCCCAGGCATCGCGCGGGTCGCGGCCCTTGAGGATGACCTCCAGGCCGCGCCACATGGTGCCGGTGCTCACCGCGTTGCGGATGATGTTCTTCTCGTCGAGGTTGACCTCCACCCGCAGGTGGCCCTCGATGCGGGTGACGGGATCGACGACGACGCGTTTGCCGGCGTTGTCGAGCTTGAAGCCCTGGGTCTCGTAGGCGGCCATGGTGGGGCGTCTCCTCAGGCTTGGGGCTTGTTCTCGGCCGCGCGCTTGATGGCGCTGACGGCGGCATGGGCGGCCACGGCGGCGCCGACGGTGCCGGCGGCATAACCGCCCACCTTGTCGGCATTGGCCTCCACGCCGAACTGGTGGATGTTGGTGAGCCGGTCGTAGAAGGAGCCCTTGTCCCAGAAGCCCTCCTCGCTGCAGCCGATGCAGCCGTGGCCCGAGCCGATGGGGAAGCTCACGCCGCCGTTCCAGCGTGTGGTGGAGCAGGCGTTGTAGGTGGTGGGGCCCTTGCAACCGACCTTGTAGAGGCAGTAGCCGCGGCGCGCGCCCTCGTCGTCCCACTGCTCGACGAACTGGCCGGCGTCGAAGTGCGGGCGGCGGTAGCACTTGTCGTGGATGCGCTGGCCGTAGAACATCTTGGGCCGGCCCATGCGGTCGAGCTCGGGGATCTTGTCGAAGGTGAGCATGTAGGTCACCACACCGGTCATCACCTCGGCGATGGGCGGGCAGCCCGGCACCTTGATGATGGGCTTGTCGGTGATGACCTTGTGGATGGGCGTCGCCTGCGTCGGGTTGGGCTTGGCGGCCTGCACGCAGCCCCAGCTGGCGCAGGCGCCCCAGGCGATCACGGCCTTGGCATCGGCTGCACATTCCTTCAGCTGTTCGAGGAAGGGCCGGCCGCCGATGACGCAGAACATGCCGTCCTCGTTGAGCGGCGGGTTGCCCTCAACGGCGAGGATGTAGTTGCCCTTGTGCTTCCTGCGTGCCTCCTCGATGGCGGCCTCGGCCTGGTGGCCGGCCGCGGCCATGAGCACCTCGTTGTAGTCCAGCGAGAGCATGGACAGCACCACGTCACGCGCCAGCGGGTGGGCCGAGCGGATGAAGGACTCGCTGCAGCAGGTGCATTCGAGGCCGCTGATCCAGATCACCGGCGTGCGCGGCTTGTTCTCCATCGCGTCGGCGATGCGCGGCACGAAAGCCGGGCCCAGGCCCAGCGAGGTGGCAGTCAGTGAGCAGTACTTGAGCAGGCTGCGCCGGGTGATGCCCTGGCGCCGCATGACGTCGTAGAAACTTTCCATCGCGGCGGTCTCCTCGTCCCGTGGTGTGCGTGTCCGGGAGAGACCACTCAAGCCGCGTGCCCGTGGCGCCCAGGCCTCGGGTAAGTCCCAGGCGGGATACGCAAGTGCTTGTCAGGCCGAGGATTTTTTGACGCCGTGCGGAAGTGAAGAAGCGTGTCCGCAGCGGCGCTGGAAAGACGGCTTGCAGTCAGGCCGGCAAAGTGGAAGCGCACTGACCGGTGTGGCTTGACGGGTGTGGCCTGGCGGCGCCGCCTGGGCCATGCGCGTGACCATGGCCCCGACGCAGCGCGGGCCGATCGTGATCGGCTCGCGCCGAGGGTGCCGATCCTCAGGCCGTGGTCAGGGTGCCGCGGCGGATCTGGTCGCGTTCGAGGGATTCGAACAGGGCCTTGAAGTTGCCTTCGCCAAAGCCTTCATCGTTCTTGCGCTGGATGAACTCGAAGAAGACCGGCCCGAGGGCGGGCTGGCTGAAGATCTGCAGCAGCAGGCGCCGGTCGCCGCCCTGGGTGCTGCCGTCCATGAGGATGCCGCGGGCCTGCAGTTCGGCCACCGGTTCGCCATGGCCGGGCAGGCGCTCTTCGAGCATCTCGTAGTAGACCTCGTTGGGCGCGCTCATGAGGGGCACGCCGGCCATCTGAAGGGCATCGACGCTGGCCAGCAGGTCGTCGGTCAGCAGGGCGATGTGCTGGATGCCCTCGCCGTTGAACTGCATGAGGAACTCCTCGATCTGGCCGCTGCCGCCGCGCCCGGCCTCCTCGTTCAGCGGGATGCGGATGAGGCCGTCGGGTGCGGTCATGGCGCGGCTGGTGAGGCCCGTGTATTCACCCTTGATGTCGAAGTAGCGGATCTCGCGGAAGTTGAAGAGCTTTTCGTAGAAGCCGCCCCAGTAGGCCATGCGGCCACGGTAGACGTTGTGGGTCAGGTGGTCGATGAGGTTGAAGCCGTGGCCCACCGGGTGGCGGCTGGCCGGGTCGGCAAACTCGGGCAGGAACTCGAAGTCGATGTCGTAGATGCTCTTGCCGTCTTCGTAGCGGTCGATCAGGTAGAGCGGTGCGCCGCCTATGCCCTTGATGGCCGGCAGCTTGAGTTCCATGGGCCCGGTGGGCACGTCCACCGGCTGAGCCCCGAGTTCGAGCGCGCGCTGATAGGCCTGATGGGAATCGCGCACGCGGAAGGCCATGGCGCAGGCGCTGGGGCCGTGTTCGGCGGCGAAGTAGCCGGCCAGGCTGCGCGGCTCGCGGTTGACGATGAAGTTGATGTCGCCCTGGCGGTAGAGCACCACGTTCTTGCTGCGATGGCGGGCGACCAGGGCGAAGCCCATTTGCTCGAACAGGGGCTCGATGACACCGGCCAGCGGCGAGGCGAACTCGACGAACTCGAAGCCCATGAGGCCCATGGGGTTCTCGAAGAGGTCGGTGGAAGAGGTGGTCTGGGTGGCGGCGGGAGAAGATGCGGACATGGTGTAGCGTGGCTCCGTGCAGGGATGAACGAACGGACAGACGAGCCCACGCGCCTCGTCCACGCAATCAGGCAGGGACGGAGGCGGTACGGGCGTCAGGGAAACGGTCGATCAGCCGCGACGCGGCGGCGCGCAGGCCAGGCCCCGCACCGAGGCCGCCAGGTGTTCACCAAAGGTCATGGCCGGGGCCGCGGCACGCAGGCCGCCACATACCACCCGGCAGGTACGGGCCCGTGGTCGAGGGGCGTGGCTGAGGTCCATGGCCGTGGCGAAAGTTCAGACGGACGGGCCGAGGTCGGCGCCGCTGCGGGCATCGACGGCCTGCAGTTCGCGGCCATAACGCTCGGTCTTGCCCACATAGGTCTCGGCGCTGCGGTGCAGGCCAGCGACCTCATCCTCGGTCAGGCTGCGCACCAGCTTGGCCGGGGCGCCCAGGATCATGGAGCGGGGCGGAAACTGCTTGCCCTGGGTGACCACGGCGCCCGCGCCCACCAGGCTTTCGGCACCGATCACGGCGCCGTTGAGCACCACGGCCTGGATGCCGATGAGGCTGTGGTCCCCCACAGTGCAACCATGCAGCATGGCCTGGTGGCCGATGGTGACGCCGTCGCCGATGGCCATGGGGTAACCGGGATCGACATGCAGCACCGCACCTTCCTGCACATTGCTGCGGGCGCCCACGCGGATGGCCGCGTTGTCCCCGCGCACGGCCGCACCGAACCACACGCTGCTCAGCGGGCCCAGGGTGACATCCCCCACGACGGTGGCCTCGGCGGCCACCCAGGCATCGGGGGCCAAGGTGGGGCGCAGTTCGCCCAATCGGTACACGGTCATGCCGGCATGGTAGCGAAGGGTCGCCCGGCCCGCGGCAGGTGCTACCTGCAGGGGAAGGGGTGCCAGCGGCTCTGCGCCCTGGCTGCGAGACGGACGAGGGCGGCGACACTCGCGGCCCCTTTCACTCTCTGCCCGGCCTGACGGCCGCCCCGCGATCCATGATGCTGATGCTGGCCCCGATGGAAGGCCTGCTGGACTTTGCCCTGCGCGATGCCCTCACCCGCCTGGGCGCAGCTGCCCCCGGCGGCGGCATCTCGATGTGTGTCTCGGAATTCATCCGCGTCACCGACCAGTTGCTGCCCGAGCGGGTGTTCCAGCGCATCGTGCCGGAACTGGCCCATGGCAGCCGCACGCCCAGCGGCGTGCCGGTGCGGCCGCAGCTGCTGGGCTCCGACCCGGTGGCGCTGGCGGAAAACGCCGCGCGGGTCGCCGGTCTCGGGCCCATGGGCGTGGACCTCAACTTCGGCTGCCCGGCCAAGGTGGTTAACCGCCACGGCGGGGGAGCCGCCCTGCTGGCCGATCCGGAACTGATACACCGCATCGTTGCGGCGGTGCGGCGCGCCGTGCCGGCGGCGCAGGTGGTCTCGGCCAAGATGCGCCTGGGCGTGGACGACGATGACCGGGCCGAGGCCTGCGCCCAGGCCATCGAGGCGGCGGGCGCCAGCCTGCTGGTGGTGCATGCCCGCACCAAGGCCCAGGGCTACCGGCCGCCGGCCTACTGGGACCGCATCGCCGATCTGCGCCAGGCCGTGCGCCTGCCCATCGTGGCCAACGGCGAGATCTGGACGGTGGACGATGCCCTGCGCTGCCGCGCGGCCTCGGGCGCCGGGGCGCTGATGCTGGGGCGCGGCATGGTGGCGGACCCGGGCCTGGCGCTGGCCATCCTGTCGGCCGTGGCGTCCGCACCGGAGCTAGGGGCCGACGCTGCCGATGCCCGCGACCGTGGTGGGCAGGCGACGGCGGACAAAGCTGGCAATCGCACCTGGCCACCGATCAGTGCCTTGCTGTGCCATTTCTGGGCGACCAACCTAAGCTACATCACGCCCAAGGCCCGGGCGGGGCGCCTCAAGCAATGGCTGAACTACCTGCGGCGGAACTTCGCGCCGGCGCAAGAGGCCTACGACGCCCTGCGCACCACCGCGGACAGCCGCAGCGTCGAGGCCTGGATGTGCACGCACTGGGGCTACCGGCCGCCTGCCGACCACGCCGACCCAGCCCAGGCGCCGGCGATCTGCAGGAAGGTCGTGCCATGTCAGGCGGATGCATCGGCGACGGCGCCAGAATCGGGGCCGACGACAGGGGCTCTGGCCCGCCGCGCGTGGAGCGGCGACACTTGCGAGTCCCCCCATGGGCTGGTCGCGGCAGGACCGGCCCTTTCTGAATGACACCGACAACGACGACGACCGAGACCATGAAACGCGTGGATGACTTCCGCCTGAAGCTGGGGCGGCACGAGCTGGTGCCCATCATGATCGGCGGCATGGGGGTGGACATCTCCTCCTCCGATCTGGCGCTGGAGGCTGCCCGCCTGGGTGGCATCGGCCACATCTCCGACGCCATGGTCAAGACCGTGACCGACAGGCGCTACAAGACCAAATACGTCAAGGCCAAGCAGGCCCAGTACCGCCACACGGTGGACAAGATGGACAAGTCCGAGGTGCAGTTCAACCTCGAGCACCTGGCCGAAGCCACCCGCCTGCACGTGGAGAAGACGCTCAGCCGAAAGCAGGGCGACGGGCTCATCTTCATCAACTGCATGGAGAAGCTCACCATGAACGCGCCCAAGGAGACGCTCAAGGTGCGCATGAGCGCGGCGATGGACGCGGGCATCGACGGCATCACCCTGGCCGCCGGCCTGCACCTGGGCAGCCTGGCGCTGGTGGAGGACCATCCGCGCTTCCGCGACGTGAAGTTCGGCATCATCGTCTCGAGCCTGCGTGCGCTGCAGCTCTTCCTGAAGAAGAACGCCCGCCTGAACCGCCTGCCCGACTACATCGTGATCGAGGGCCCGCTGGCCGGCGGCCACCTGGGCTTCGGCATGGATTGGGCGCAGTTCGACCTGGCCACCATCGTGGACGAGATCCATGCCTGGATGCGCAGCGAGCAGCTCGACATCCCCCTCATCCCGGCCGGGGGCATCTTCACCGGCAGCGATGCGGTGCGTTTCCTCGAGAAGGGTGCGGGCGGCGTGCAGGTGGCCACGCGCTTCACGGTCACCAAGGAATGTGGCCTGCCCGACCGGGTGAAGCAGGAATATTTCAAGGCCAGCGAGGGAGACATCGAGGTCAACCAGATCTCGCCCACCGGCTACCCCATGCGCATGATCACGTCCAGTCCGGGCATCGGCGACGGCATCCGCCCCAACTGTGAGGCCTACGGCTACCTGCTCGACGCCAGTGGCAAGTGCGCCTACATCACGGCCTACAACCGCGAGCTGGACGCCCATCCGGGCGAGAAGCACCTGTCGGTGAAGGACAAGACCTGCTTGTGCACCCACATGCGCAACTTCGCCATCTGGACCTGCGGCCACATGGCCTGGCGCCTGAAGGACACCACCCTGCGCCGCCCCGATGGCAGCTACCAGCTGCTCTCGGCGGAACATGTGTTCCGCGACTACCAGTTCAGCGTCGATGACCAGGTGGCCCTGCCCGAACCCGAGCCCTGGGTGGAGCCGGCCGAGACGGCCCACGCCGAGGAAGCCTGAGGTCGGGGCGACTCTTGCAGCCGAGCGTTCCGGCTGAGCAACTCAGGCTGCCCGGGCCCCCCGGGCCAGCCACAGGTAGATCACCAAGCCCAGCAGCAGGGCCGCGGCGGCCACGCTGAGCGAGCGGTCGAACCCCACCGCGGGTGTGGGCGATGCCCGCAGCAGCGCTGCGGCCAGCGGGGGGCCGGCGATCTGGCCCAGGCCATAGGCCGCGGTGAGCAGGCCGATCAGGGCCGAGGGGCCACGCGGCCGCAGGCGCCGGGCCTCCTGCATGGCGAACAGGGTGATGGCCGTGAAGGGCAGGCCCAGCAGCAGGCTGCCCAGGGTAAAGCCGGCCAGGCTGGGCCAGGCCACGGTGAGGATCACCCCCAGCGCCTGGATGGCATAGGCGCCGGCCAGCAGATGGCGGCGGTCCCAGGCCGGCGGCAGGGTCAGGGTGGTCAGGGCCCCGGCTGCCACGCCCAGGCCGAAGATGGGCCAGAACAGGTCCAGCCAGACCGAGCCGCCCGGCAGGGCCTGGCGGGCAATCACCGGCAGGAAGGTGGCGGTGATGATGTAGCCGAAGCCGGCCAGGCCGTAGGCCAGCACGAAGGGCGCAAGCCTGGCCGTGCCGCCGGATGCCTCGGCCAGGCCGCTGCTGGCCGGCGCGGCCGGCCCGGCCCCGCGCAGCCTGGGCCAGACCCCGGTCGTGAGCAGCAGCGCCAGCAGGCCGAAGCTGAGCCAGCCCCAGGCCGCGCTCCAGCCCGAGGCCACCATGCCGGTGGCGGCCAGGCCGCTCAGCGTGATGCCGGCCCCGGGGCCCACGTAGATGACCCCGCCCAGCGCCGGTCGCCCCAGGGCGGTGAGGCGGGCCAGGCACCAGCCGGAGACGAAGACGAAGACCAGCGCGCTGGCGATGCCGGCCAGCAGGCGCCAGAGCGGCCACAAGGCAGGCCAGTGCAGCGCCATGCCCAGGGTGAGCAGCACCGTGGCCGTGAGGCCCAGCTTGACCGCCCGCGTGGGCTCCAGCGGCGTCAGCCGTCCCAGGCGTCGCCAGAACCAGGGCTGCAGGGCACAGGCCATGGCGCCCAGCCAGTAGCCAATGTAGTTGGCCGTGGCCAGCCAGCTGGCCTGGGGCAGGTCGACGACGCCGTCGTGCAGCATCATGGGCAGCAGAGGCGTGAAGGCAAAACGGCCTATGCCCATGGCCACGGCCAGGCAGATCAGCCCGGTGAGGGCAATGACCAGGGAGCTCGCAGCGGGCCTCGTTGCCGCCTGGTCAGCCGTGGCGGGGAGGCGGTCGTTCAGGTCGGGGGCGGACGGATTCATCTGGCCCGGAGTCTGCCGCAGATGGCCGGCCCACCTCTGCCGTGCCGGCGACAAGGGTGATCGCCCGCCAGGGCCGCGACGCGAGCGCTCAGCGCGCGGTCGATCGGGCGGCCGCCGGCTGGGCGATGTGGCGCGAGAGCTTCTGGCGAGCCCGCACGAAGTCCTGCTTGAGGCTGTCCACCGTCACGCCCAGGACACGGGCATATCGCGCCGACACGCTGCCCAGGGCGCGGTTCTGCTGCTCGGCCGGCAAGGCCACGGCGGCCACCATCTCCTGGGCGCAACTGGCCACCAGGCGCAGCCAGCCCGAGGTGTGGTCAGGCGCATGCACGGCGGTCTGGCGGGGCAGCGGGATCATCATCTCCAGGATGGTCGGATCCAGCCCCCAGTGGTGCACCACGGCGGCAGCCAGGGCTTCGAGGTCCACCCCCAGCACGGCCATGGCCGCGGCCTCGGCCGACAGCCCGGGCAGGCGCCGGTGGGCATCCTCCGGATCCGGCGCCGAGGCCTGCAGGCGCTCGATCTGCGCCGCCTCCTCGGGAAAGTGATAAAGCACCAGCAGCCGGCCCAGACACTGCAGCAAGGCGGTGAGAAAGGCCGCCTCGGCATTCAGGCCGGCCGGCACCAGGTATTCGGCCAGGTGGCCGGTGAGCAGTGCCAGCTTGAGCCCGCGGTCCAGGGCCTTGGCGCCCTGTGCATCCAGCGGGCCGGGCCAGGCCCGCACGCTGGCGGCGGCGCGACGCACGCCCGAAGTACCGACCAGTTCGACGGCGCGTCGCACCGTGGTGACGGTCTGGTCGCTGCGCCCGCCGAACTGCACCGAGTTGACCAGCTTGAGCAGTTCGAAGCTCAGGGCCGGATCCTCCAGCAGCAGGTCGGTCAGGTCGTCGATGCGCTGGCCCTCCATGCGGGTGACCTGCACCACGCGCTGGGCCAGGCCGGGCCGCGCCGGCAGGTGGCCGACGCTGTGCAGCTTGTCGATGAGCAGGGCCAGCGGCCCGCCCTTGCCCTCGGCCTCCACCTGGCACCAGCCCCCCAGGGCGCGCTGCAGGCTGCGGGCGCTCAGGTAGCGGCGGTGGGCATGGTGATCGGTGGCCCGGTTGGTGATGGCCCGCAGCGCATCGGGCACCGGCGCGGGGAGGTCCCAGGGCAGGCGGGCGATCTCGTGGTCCAGCCGGTGCGAGGCCACAGGCAGGTCGGCCTCGTCGAAAACCGGGCGATGGGCGATGAACTGGTGCAGCAGCAGGCCGACAGCCAGCAGCTCATGTTCCTGGGTCGTGCGCTGGCGCCGCAGTTCGCCGCTTTCGCCAGGCCGATGCGCATCCGCGTAGGCTGCACCCAGCCCCCAGAGCATGAGGTGGCCGTGGCGATCTCGCACCAGGCTGTGCAGGCCGATGTCCCCGTGGACCAGCCCAGCCTCATGGGCATAGGCCAACCCTTCGAGCAAGTCGAGGGTCCAGCGCGCCGATTCGAGCGGCGTCGGCGGCGGCTGGTCGGCCAGCCAGACGGTCAGCGGCATGGCCCCGGGTGGACACTCGGTGACGAGAAACGGCCAGCCCTCGTGTTCCGAAAATTCCAGGGGCACGAGCAGACGCGGATGGTCCAGGCGCGCGGCCCGGCGCACGGCCTCGAACCACTGGGCCAGATGGGCCTGATCCGCGGGCTTGCGCGGCATCATGACCATCATCTCGAGGCCGGAATGGCTGTCGACGGCCTGCCAGGCCATGCTCAGGCTGCTGCGGCCCAGGAGACGGCGCAGCCTGTAGCGGCCGACGCGCTTGTCGCCCGAGGCCAGGGGCATCGGGCGGGACTGGCTGGCAGCCAGGCTGGACAGCGGTGCCGGTGCAGTGACGGGGGAGGTCGCCATGGAAGGGCGGCCATGCGGCCGAGGAGATCGTCCCGGCCATTTCAGCGCCACTGCCCCCCGCCCCAAGTCCGGAACAGCGTGGCAAAGCCGGGCAAGTTCCCATCGCCCCCGGGCGGCCAACCCGGTCGAGCGGGCGGCGTGGGGCAGCCCCCGGGGCTTCGTGACAGAATCCGGTCACGTTGGAAGCCGCCTGCGGCCGTCCTCGGTCACATGGCAATGTCAAAGTGTGATGCCCCGCAGGCGCCGCACCGACATGCCGGCCTGCCCGAGCAAGCCTCCCGCTCCGACGTCCCCTACCCTGGAATCAACCATGAGCAGCGATCTCATCAAACACATCTCCGACAGCTCCTTCGAGGGCGACGTGCTGCAGGCCGACAAGCCGGTGCTGGTGGACTTCTGGGCCGAATGGTGCGGCCCGTGCAAGATGATCGCCCCCATCCTGGACGATGTGGCCAAGTCCTATGACGGCAAGCTCAGGATCGCCAAGCTCAACGTCGACGAAAACCGCGACGTGCCGGCGAAGTTCGGCATACGCGGCATCCCGACGCTCATGCTGTTCAAGTCCGGCCAGCTCGCCGCCACCAAGGTCGGCGCGCTCTCCAAGGCTCAATTGACCAGCTTCCTGGACGCAAACCTATAATGCCTTCGGTGGGTTAGCAAAAGCTCCGGGCAGATGGCCCGGCTTCAGCCGCCCACCCGAACGCCAGGCATCCCCATGCCACTGCATGCAGCCGGCGCCCTCCTTGCGGAGCGGCTCCGGCGGGCTCAAGCCCTCCGGTCCATACACTGACCCGGTCCTCGGCACGCAGCGTCGGCACGCTCCTCGACCTCAAGACAGTTTCTCCCGGAATAGCCCCTGCTGGCTGCTCCGACGTCCATGACTCACGGGTCACCCAGGCGGTGACTCCGGGGGTCTAGGCTCATGGGCCTGGCTACCCAGGTACGCCCGAATGCATCTTTCCGAACTGAAGGCACTCCACATCTCGGCCCTCGTGCAGATGGCCGATGCCCTGGAGATCGAGAACACCTCCCGCATGCGCAAGCAGGAGTTGATGTTCGCCATCATGAAGAAGCGCGCCCGCCAGGGTGAAACCATCATCGGCGACGGCGTGCTGGAAGTGCTGCCCGATGGCTTTGGCTTCCTGCGCTCGCCCGATACCAGCTTCCTGGCCAGCACCGACGACATCTATCTCTCGCCCAGCCAGGTGCGGCGCTTCAACCTGCACACCGGCGACCTCATCGAGGGCGAGGTGCGGGTGCCCAAGGACGGCGAGCGCTACTTCGCGCTGGTGAAGGTCGACGTGGTCAACGGCATGACGCCGGAGCAGACCAAGAACAAGATCATGTTCGAGAACCTCACGCCGCTCTTCCCCAAGGAGCAGTTCAAGCTCGAGCGCGAGATCAAGAGCGACGAGAACATCACCAGCCGCATCATCGACCTCATCGCCCCCATCGGCAAAGGCCAGCGCGCCCTGCTGGTGGCTCCGCCCAAGAGCGGCAAGACGGTGATGATGCAGCACCTCGCCCACGCCATCACCTACAACCATCCCGACGCCCACATGATCGTGCTGCTCGTGGACGAGCGGCCCGAGGAAGTGACCGAGATGCAGCGCACCGTGCGCGGCGAGGTCATCAGTTCCACCTTCGACGAACCCGCGGCCCGCCACGTGCAGGTGGCCGAGATGGTGATCGAGCGCGCCAAGCGCCTGGTGGAACTGGGCAAGGACGTGGTCATCCTGCTGGACTCCATCACCCGCCTGGCGCGTGCCTACAACAACGTGCTGCCCTCCTCGGGCAAGGTGCTCACCGGCGGTGTGGACGCCAACGCCCTGCAGCGGCCCAAGCGCTTCTTCGGCGCGGCCCGCAACATCGAGGAAGGTGGCTCGCTCACCATCATCGGCACGGCCCTCATCGACACCGGCAGCCGCATGGACGAGGTGATCTACGAGGAATTCAAGGGCACCGGCAACAGCGAAATCCACCTGGATCGCCGCATGGCCGAGAAGCGCGTCTACCCGTCCATCCTGCTCAACAAGAGCGGCACGCGGCGCGAGGAACTGCTGCTCAAGCCCGAGATCCTCCAGAAGACCTGGATCCTGCGCAAGCTGCTCTATCCGATGGACGAGATCGAGGCGATGGAGTTCATCCTCGAGAAGATGAAGGCCACCAAGACCAACATCGACTTCTTCGACATGATGCGCCGCGGTGGCTGACGCCAGCGCTCTCCCCCTATAATCTCGCGTTTCCCTTGATGGCAAGTGCGGTGCGATGCAATGCGCCGTGGCTGCCGGCAACCTCAGCAAGGCATCCCATGAAAGACGGCATCCACCCCAACTACCGCGACGTCTGCTTCGTCGACCTCTCCAACGGTTTCAAGTTCGTGACGCGTTCCTGCGCCCAGAGCAAAGAAACCATCAAGCTCGACGACGGCCGCGAAGTGCCGCTCTTCAAGCTGGAAACCACCAGCGAATCGCATCCCTTCTACACCGGCACCCAGAAGAGCATCGACAGCCTGGGCGGCCGCGTCGAGAAGTTCCGCAACAAGTTCGCCCGCGTCGGCATCGCCAAGAAGTGATGCCGCAGGCAGGCTGGTGGCGCTTGCGTCCCTCCCCTGCCTGAACGCCTTGCGGCGCGCCGGATCCGCCCTGCGCGTCCTGCGATCATGGAAGGCAGCCCCCGGGCTGCCTTCGTCGTTTCTGCCCCCTCCCCGCCGGTGAACTCTCCCAATCCCGCCCTGGTGTCCCAGCGCGCCGTGCAGGCCCTGCCGCGCCTGGCGCTGCTGCTGCTGTGCGCCGCCTATGTGCTGCCCGGCATC
>JBJOKP010000018.1:0-12433 GCA_046046045.1 Pseudomonadota bacterium
GCGCAGCTTCTTCTCGATGTAGAAGCACTCGGGCGCCTTGATGTCCTCGAGGTTGATGCCGCCCAGGGTGGGCTCCAGCGCGGCGATGATCTCGACCAGCTTGTCCGGGTCGTGTTCGGCCAGCTCAATGTCGAACACGTCGATGCCGGCGAACTTCTTGAACAGGCAGCCCTTGCCCTCCATCACCGGCTTGCCGGCCAGGGGGCCGATGTCGCCCAGGCCCAGCACCGCCGTGCCGTTGGTGACCACGCCCACCAGGTTGCCGCGCGAGGTGTATTCCGCCGCCAGCTCGGGGTTGGCTTGGATGTCCAGGCAGGCATAGGCGACACCGGGTGAATAGGCCAGCGACAGGTCGCGCTGGTTCATCAACGGCTTGGTCGGCTGCACCGAGATCTTGCCGCGCGTGGGGCTGCGGTGATATTCGAGTGCGGCGTCGCGCAAGGCCTGTTCGGCCGGGCTGAGCTTGCTGTTCATGGCCAACCTTTTCTCTGGATTGAAGGGATCGGCGCAGCTTAGCGCTGCGCCGACCGCTCAGCCATGAGTGCTCGCACGAACAGTGAGTTGCGGCCCGACCGTGCCGACCCACGCCGGCTCGCCGTTTGGCCGTGCGACCGCCTGGCGGCGGACCTCCAGATGGCGGTGGGCGTGGCTCGCCCACGCTGCCGCCCACACAGGGCCCGGCCATGCAGGACGCCATCTGTACGTAGATTTGGAAAGTTATGGCATTTCGATAACTTGCCAAATTTCCCTACACTCTGACCATGGACGCAGTCAGGAACCCCTTCGCACCCGGGGCCGGCACGCCGCCGCCGGAACTGGCCGGCCGCGATGAGCTGCGCGAAACCGTGCGCGTGGCCATCGAGCGCACCCGCGCGGGCAAGTCGGCCCGCAGCGTGCTGATGGTCGGCCTGCGCGGCGTCGGCAAGACCGTCCTGCTGGACCGCATGCGCGACGACGCCGAGGCCTCGGGCGTGCACACCATCCGCATCGAGGCACCCGAGGACCGCTCGCTGCCCGCCCTGCTCGCGCCGCAACTGCGCGTCGCCCTGCTGCGCCTGAGCAAGCAGGCGCAGGCCAAGGACCTGGCCGTGCGCGCCCTGCGCGCCCTGGCGGGTTTCGCCAAGGGGCTCAAGGTGAGCTATGCCGACATCGAAGTCGGCATCGACTACGACAGCGAAGCCGGACTCGCCGACAACGGCGACCTCGAGCACGACCTGCAGGAGCTGCTGCAGAACGCCGGCGCCGCGGCCAAGGCAGCCGGCACGGCCTTGGCCATCTTCGTGGACGAGCTGCAATACGTGCCCGAGCCCCAACTCGCCGCCCTCATCACCGCCATGCACCGCTGCGCCCAGCGCCTGGCGCCCGTGCTGCTCATCGGCGCCGGCCTGCCCCAATTGCGCGGCCGCATGGGCAACGCCAAGTCCTACGCCGAGCGCCTGTTCGAATTCCCCGAAATCGGCCCGCTCAGCGCCACGGCGGCCGCCATCGCCATCACCAAGCCCATCCAGGCCGAAGGCGCCGACATCACCACACCCGCCGTCGCACGCATCCTGGCCGACACGCGCTGCTACCCCTATTTCCTCCAGGAATGGGGCCAGCGCAGCTGGCAAGCCGCGGACGCTTCGCCCATCGACATCGACGATGTCGAACAGGCCACCACCACCGCCGTCGCCGCCCTCGACGAGAGTTTCTTCCGCGTGCGCTTCGATCGCCTCACGCCCCAGGAAAGACGTTACCTGCGCGCCATGGCAGAACTGGGCCCCGGCCCCCATCGATCCGGCGCCATCGCCGAATGCCTGCAGCGCGAAGTCAGCTCACTGGGCCCCGTGCGCAGTTCCCTCATCACCAAAGGCATGGTCTGGAGCCCCAGCCACGGCGACACCGCCTTCACCGTGCCGATGTTCGACGAGTTCATGCGGCGAATCATGCCGGGGGATGATTGGCGCTGAAGACCCGGCGTGTCTGAGCGTATTCAGTTTCCGGGGCGGCCGGACGATGCGATATAGGCCGAGGCTGGCGGGCGCGCCACATCGAAATTGGACTTCTTTTCGACACGCCGTGCGCACATGTCGATGGCATCGACATATACAAGTGCCGATCCCAAGAGCCAGCAACCACGCCCTTCAATCCACCAAACCCTGCGACAAACTGCCTGCTCAGAAGTTTACTATCTCGATCAGCGGAGGAGCGCCGCAGGCGCAAGGTCGGCTGAATTGGCGGGTAAGCGAAGTAATCGGCCGGAGGCCCGCAACTAGATTGATTCGATCCGCGGGGCCATAGCGCGGATGCTATGTCTGACCTTCAGCCATTAGATCCTTCTGCTCCACGGGTACCGGCTCCACAAATCTCTGCAGTTCAGCTTGCTGGACCAGAAGGAACGGCGCGTCCTTAACCTTGGCGAAGAGCTTCAACAGCCTCTGTTCTGCTCGATTCAGAATCCAGCTGTATAGGAGCGGCTGAATCGTCACCATCTGGTTGTCCTCGTTTCGTACGCCACCTTCTCCAGGCTCAATCTGGTCGCCCAGAACAAAACCATCCACTCGTGTTGTCGCTTGGATGTGTCCGCGCTTTCTCAGTTCTTTTACATACTTCCAGATCTGCTCCTTCTCCTTTGAGCCGATAGCCAGGCGGGTCGTCTTGAGGTCGACGATTACCAGATGGTTGACGCCGTCTTCCTGGTGCTCCTCGTTGTATGACGGTAGCGAATACAAGCCAGTACTTCCGTCTGGCACAATTACGAAGTCGGGTCGATTGAGTGAGGCCTTGGTCGCCTTCGGTTCGAAAAGCTCCCGGATGACGGTTGTCATGCCCCGATTGGAGGTGAAATGAATCGATTCGAACTTGTCACCGAACATCCAGAGCCCTTTCTCGAAGAGCGGCTGCAGCTCTTTGACTTCGTCGATGCCCGCGACCTGAATCTTGATCCGCAACTCGTTGATGACCTTGAGGCGGCTCTGAATCTCATCCAGCACGATCTTTGCCATCCCGATGGTCCACTGACTCAGAACGTCGTGTAGCGCATCCAGATCGTGCGGATCCTGCTCGTGCAAGATTTCAAGAAGTCCATACCTTGATTTCGTCTTCTCAAGCTTAGCCAGAATGCTCGTGAGCTGAATGATCTCCTGTTCCCCGAAGTTCGGGCAGTTGTCGACAACTTCATTGATGAACGTCTCTACCCTGTCCTTGCCTAGGGGCGGCAAGCTGTTTACCGAGCCACCAACCTGTTCAAGAACTCGCACCCGCTTTGCTTCTCGCTCGACGTTCCCTGACTCAAAAACGATTTGCTTGATCTTGTCCTGAACGATTGGGCGTACGTCGCTCCACACTTTGTTATCTTCTTTGAACCCCGACCAATCATCCTTTACAGCATCGGCCTCCTTCAGGAAGTCAGCTTGGACAATGAACGTAAAGCGCTTAGCCTTCTCTGTACGCCCATCAAGAACTCTCTCGACATCGCTGCCTCGCCATTTGCACTCCCCAACGGCGCGATTCAGAACCCACCAAGCGATTCCGTGCTGCTTGGTAGTTTTGTCTGCCTTCTGAGAGTCAATGTGGTAAATCTTGACTGCGCCAATCCCAGGAATGTCGAGATCAACGATTGAGAGCGAAGACGACGCGATATCGCTAAAGGTAATCTGCTTCTTGTTGAGAAACACTTTAAAGGCGGGGTTAGCGAGGAATCGGCCGCCGAGTAGCTCACGGGCCTGCTCCTCTGACAGTGCGACTCGCGGAATATCGCCCGTTCCAATAATGGTCGTGCCGTGACCCGATACTCCTGCGGGAATGAACTCAACCTCTTCTAAGACCAGTGGCTTGTCGGGCCGCCTTAGGACGCGGAAAGTGAATTTCTGCCCGTTCTTTTTGGACGTTATCAAATACTCGCTTGCAAAGCAGAAGCTAGCAAAGCGTCCCTTGCCATTCTTTCCAAATACATACCGCGGCAGGCCGGAAACACCCGGCGGCGGATTGGTTGTCGGACCGTGCTTGACAATGCGATCGTAGGAAAGAGCTCGCCAGATGTATGCAAATTCATCTCGGGTCATTCCCACGCCATCATCGGCGATGGAGAAATGACGCTTGAGCGTCAGGTCGGGCCAAATTATGTTGACCTCTGCTGCGTATGCGTCCCAGCAGTTGGCGACCAACTCGACAATGGCCGTGCTCGGGTTCGTGACGATTCCGCCTGCCCAGCTTTCGAGAAATCTGTCTTCGTAAAAAAGTTCATCTTGAGCCATGTTTTCTCCTTGTGCGCAGGATACCCAGGTTCATGGCCGCTGAAGCGCCGGGAGTGCGGCCAAGCTCCAGCTTGGCATGCGGTGTATGCGCTTGTTGGCTGCGGGAGGAGCGAGTGGGCGCTGTTTCTGATGTCTAACATTCGACGTAAGGGGCGGCTTGCGAGTAGGCGCAAGCCGTACCCTTGACGAGGGTTAGGCGTCACTCTGTGGACACCTCAACAATGTGAGCGTTTGAGTAGTGTCCGGAGCCAACATCGTCGAAGTAGATCGTGATCCAAAGTGCAGATAGCTTCCCGTCTTGTGGGGTGAAGGACTCGGGGTCAGCAAGGAGTCGATATTTGGTGGGTGTAAACCCCAGGACCTTCTCCATTGCCGCGATCTCTACACCTCGAACTTGTACCTCTCCGCCCTTCCCAATGTCTCGGACTGTCATGGTGTCTTCCTCGTCGAACTCTCGCGGACGCTCCAATTTCCCTGTAATGCCCTGTTGCCCAAAGGTGTTAACGTCAAATCTAATCTTGCGTGCTACCGACTCGCCTTCGTTCTTCAGATGAAAGACGACATAGCCGGGAAGTAAGGAGGTGGCCTTGAGTTTGATGTTTGGCGCCTTTTCCGCCAGGAAGTATGAAGCTTGATCCTCTCTTGCAAGTCGCGCTTCTCGCCAACTCAAGAACGAGAAGATGGCAGTTACAAGCAGGGTTAGGACGGTAGCAAGCTGGGCGAGATACGACACCCGTTCGAGCGGCGTCCAAGACTTCCATTTTGAAGGCGATGGCAGCATATTGTGACGCCTAGCGTGTTGTAGGACGATCGTTAACGATCTGCATGGCATGTAGAGTATGCCCAGACGCCCCGACAATGCCCCCAAGGTCGTCAGTACATTAAAGGGCAACGACGACAACGGCCAGGGCGGAGCCAGCGGCAAGCGGCAAGCAGCTTTACAGGCCTGCCGCGCGATGCGCGGCAGCCTTTTGACTGGACGTTCAGCTGTGGCGGCGTGTCTTGGTCGTTGCACCTCGAGCCGAACCTTCAGGATGTGCGCCAGTGGCGGGTCTACCGGAATGGTGAACCCTAAATGTGCGCTGGCTTGGAGCGAGTATGGCGCGCCATGCAGAAGGAAATGGTCCCCTTGTTGGGGCGCAGGCATTGGCGCTAACCCTGAATTTCCTGCACGCCGTCGAACAGGGGGGCCGATCGGCTCACCAGGAAGCGGGCCCCGCCATCGGTCCGCTCCTGGCCGATACCCGGCTAGGCATGTCGCATTCATCACGCCACCGCCCGATCAGCCTGCCCCCGAATCCCCAACGCCAGCTCCACCCGCGCCACCGCGGCGGACCTCCCGCAGCCCGACAGCACCAGCCCGTGCGTGGCGCGGGTCATGGCGACATAAAGCAGCCGCCATTCCTCTTCCTCGGTCTGGTGCGGGTCGGGCAGGGCTTGCAGGCCGACGATGGCGACGGTGTGGAATTCCAGGCCCTTGGAGGCGTGCAGGGTCGTGAGCTTGACGCTGTTTGGCAGCCAGCCCTGGCTGGCGGCGCCCTTGAGGCGCTGGGTGGCGATGCCGTGGCGCTGCAGGGCGCGGTCGATGGGATCGAGTAGGTCGTGGCGGCGGGCCAGGACGCCGATGTCGGCGGGGTGGGCGCCTTCGGCCAGGGCGTCGGTGATGCGGGCGGCGACGAGTTCGGCCTCCTCCTGCGGCGAGCGGGCACGCAGCAGTTCGGGCCGGGGGCCGTGGCGGCCGGCGGCCATGGGCACGGGGTGGGCGATGCCGTCGTCCGCCGGGTCGGCCGCATCCGCGGGATCGTCGCCCTTGACGAGTTGGCCGGCTGTGGCGGTGGCCAGAGCCAGCACCTCGGTAGTGTTGCGGTAGTTGATCTTGAGGATGGTCGTGCGCCTGCCGATCGCGTTGATGCCCACGCTGGCGAAGCTGAACTTGCGGCGCGGCTTGCGGTAGATGCTCTGGGCGTCGTCGTAGAGCACCAGCAGGCTGTTGGTGTTGGGGTCGACGAGCTGGGGCGCCAGGCGCAGCCAGGCGTCTTCGAAGTCGTGGGCCTCGTCGATCATCAGCGCGGCGTATTGGGCGCGCGGCACGCGGCCGTGTTCGACGGCCTGCACGACGCGGTCGGCCAGGGCGTCGTAGTCGGGCCGCTGGCCCTGTCGGGGCACGCCGAGCTGGTAGCTCGCGGCCATGTCCCAGCACCAGCTGTGGAAGGTGCGCACCTGCACGCGCTCGTCGATGCCGCGGGCGCGGATGAGGGCCTCGATGCGGGCGGCCAGCGGGCGGTTGTAGCAAAGCACCAGGATGGGCCAGTCGGGCCGGGCCGCGGCGGCGAGCTTCTCGGCGCGGTAGACCAGGATCATGGTCTTGCCCGAGCCGGCCACGCCGTGGATGACGCGGTGGCCCTCGCCCATGCTGCGGGCGAGCTGTTCCTGCTGCAGGTCCATCACCTGCATCAGGGCATCGCCGGGCGCGGCCTGCGGCACCGCTGAACATTCGCGGCTGGCAGCGCCTTCGGTCGACGCGCCGTCCAGGCCATCGCCCAGGCCGTCAAGCAGCGAGGCCTGGGTCTGGATGCGGATTTCGGGGAAGAGGTGCCAGCGCATGCGGTCGCGCTGCGGCAGGGTGAGGGTGTGGCGGAAGTCCACCGTGAGCAGGCCCCACAGGCGCTGCTGGAAGGCGGCGGGGTCGAGCGTGTCGGCCAGGTCCTCGCGCGTGAGGGTGCGCTCGTGGGGGAAGACCTCGTCCCATTGGGCGAGGGCATCGTGGTCGATCACCTCGCCCTTGCCGTCCCGGCCGATGCGGCTGCGCTCGATGTTGGCCAGCACAGCGCCGTAGCCCCAGGGCGCGATCAGCTTGCCGGCGTGGCGGCCGGTGGGGGCCAGCAACGCCGGGTCGCGCTGCATCTGGTTGACCAGCTCGGTGGCGTAGCCGCGCGCCTGCAGGCCGGGGTGGATGGTGCTGACGCGGCCGCGCGGGGTGTCGAGCTGCACCTCGTTGCGGGTGGCCTGGCACAGGCTGCCGGCGCGCCAGCCTTTCACCTCCAGGATGAGCAGGCCGCGGCCGGGGTGGAGGATGACGAAGTCCGGCTGGCGGCCCTTGCTGCCCACGGGCACGTTGTGCCAGACGAGGTAGTCGTCCTCCAGGCAACGCTTGAGCTGCTCAAGCACGCGGCGCTCGGCGCCGCCGTCTTCGGTGTGGCGGCAGCGTGCCGAGATCTGGCTGTAGCCCTGGGGGAAGATGGCCACCGTGGCACTCCCTTCTGCTTATCCGTGCGCTCCCTGCGCGATGCCCAATGGTAAGCAGGAGAGTGTGGATCGGCCCCAGGGATGCCGTCAGCCAGCCGCTCGTTTCGCGAGGATCTCGAAGGCCGGCAGGGTCTTGCCCTCCAGCACTTCCAGGAAGGCGCCGCCGCCGGTGGAGATGTAGCCCACGTCCTTCTCGATGCCGTACTTCGCGATGGCCGCCAGGGTGTCGCCGCCGCCGGCGATGCTGAAGGCGCTGCTCCGGGCGATGGCGCGCGCGATGGTTTCGGTGCCCTGGGCGAAGGCGTCGAACTCGAACACGCCGACGGGGCCGTTCCAGACGATGGTGCCGGCGGCTTCGAGCTGGGCGGCCAGCCGGGCGGCGGTCTGCGGGCCGATGTCGAGGATGAGGTCGTCATCGGCCACGTCGGCGGCGGCCTTGACGGTGGCCTCGGCGTCCGCCGCGAAGCGCTTGGCGCAGACCACGTCGGTGGGGATGGGCACCTCGGCGCCGCGGGCCTTCATGGCCTCGATGACGGCCTTGGCCTCGCCGACCAGGTCAGGCTCGGCCAGGCT
Organism: Pseudomonadota bacterium; assembly: GCA_046046045.1. Taxonomy (GTDB): domain Bacteria; phylum Pseudomonadota; class Gammaproteobacteria; order Burkholderiales; family Burkholderiaceae_C; genus Sphaerotilus. The sequence goes on from JBJOKP010000018.1 coordinate 8,055, forward strand.
CTTGCCGATCTTGAAGCCCGCGGCGAGCAGGAAGGTGTTGGCGATGCCGCCGCCGACGATGAGGCCATCGACGTTCTTGGCCAGGCTCTGCAGGATGGTCAGCTTGGTGCTGACCTTGCTGCCGGCCACGATGGCGATGAGCGGACGCTTTGGCGCGGCCAGGGCCTTGCTGATGGCGTCGATCTCGGCCGCCAGCAGGGGGCCGGCGCAGGCTACCTTGGCGTATTCGGCGATGCCGTAGGTCGTGCCCTCGGCGCGGTGGGCGGTACCGAAGGCGTCGTTGGCGTAGATTTCGCACAGGGCGGCCATCTTCTGGGCCAGCTCGGGCTTGTTCTTCTTCTCGCCCTTGTTGAGGCGGCAGTTCTCCAGCATCACCAGCTGGCCGGGGGCGACGGTGACGCCGTCCACCCAGTTGGCCACCACCGGGATGTCGCGGCCCATCAGCTCGCCCATGCGCGTGGCGACCGGCGCCAGGCTGTCCTCGGGCTTGAACTCACCCTCAGTGGGGCGGCCCAGGTGGCTGGTGACCATCACCGCCGCGCCGGCGTCCAGGGCCAGCTGCAGGGCCGGGATGCTGGCGCGGATGCGGGTGTCCTCGGTGATGTTGCCGGCATCGTCCTGCGGCACGTTGAGGTCGGCGCGGATGAAGACGCGCTGGCCCTTGAGCTTGCCGGCAGCGGCGAGGTCGGTGAGGCGGATGATGTTCAAGATGAGTCCTCCGAAGCGGAACGGGTAGGGGCGGAACGGGAAGGGTGAGGGAACGGGATCGGTGGCGGCAGCGGCGGCGGTGGCGATGGCGGTGGCGACAGGAATGAGGCGGGCGGCCGGCCGGCGAAATCCGTGATTCTGCGCGTCGCCTGGGCGACTTTCGGCTGCCGGCAGGCAGGCCGGGGCCGGGTTCACCAGCCCCAGCGCAGATGCAGGGGCAGGTAGACCGCCATGCCCACCAGGATGGTGCCCAGGATGCCGCGGCGCCAAAAGAAATAGGCCATGGCGGCCAGGCCGCCGGCCAGGCGGGCGTCCATCCAGCCGTGGGGCAGGATCAGGCCCTGGCTCATCAGGATCTCGGGCAGCACGATGGCGGTGAGCGCCGCCAGCGGCGCATAACGCAGGGCGCGGCTGACCCAGGCCGGCATGGGCAGCTCGCGGTCAGGCAGCAGGAAGAAGGCGCGGGTCAGCACGGTGACCAGGGCCAGGCCCAGCAGGGCCAGCACGATGTGCCAGGGCGAGGTGGTGGCCAGGGTGTTCATGGCAAAGGGCGCGGGATGATCTTCAACGGCGGGCCGGCGCCGGGCTGGCGGCTGCCGGCAGCACCCGCTCCATCAGCAGGCCCGCGGCCACGGCCGCCGCCACGGCGACGACGAGGTTGAGCTTGAAGGGCAGGGCCGCGGTCGCCAGGGCGGCCAGGCCGGCCACCGCCGCGCTGACCCAGGTGGCGCGGTCGGACAGCAGCGAGCAGGTCAGGCCCAGCAGGGCCAGCACGCCGGCAAAGCCCAGGCCCCAGGCCAGCGGGACGGAGTCGGCCAGCACGATGCCCAGCAGCGAGGCGCTCTGCCAGACCGTCCAGAGCACCAGGCCACCGCCCAGGAAATAGGCGATCTGGCCGGGCGCGGGCTCGGCCCGGGGCCAGCGGCGCACGAAGAGGGCGTAGTTGACGTCCGCGGCGATGTAGGCCAGGGCCACCCGCTGCGGCCGCGGCAGGCCGCTGAAATAGAAGCGCCACTGGGCGCTGAAGATGACGAAGCGCAGGTTGACCACCAGGGCGGTGAGCCAGATCACCCAGAGCGGTGCACCGGCGGCCAGCAGGGGCAGGGAGGCCAGCTGCGAGCTGCCGGCGTAGACCACCAGGCTCATCATCACCGAGGGCCACAGGCCCAGGCCGCTCTTGACCATGGCCACGCCGGTCACCAGGCCCCAGGCGGCGATGCCCGGCATCATGGGGGCCATGTCGCGCAGGCCTTCGCGCAGGGCCGGGCCGTGCACCGGGTCGGCCAGGGCGGCCGTCAGTTGGGAATGGGGATGGACGAGCCAGCGCCGCCAGGCGGCACCGCGAGCAGCGGAATCAGACGACATGTCCGGGCATTCTCACACCGGCCCGGAGCGGCCTCGGCCGGGGCGGGGCGCTAGCCGGGTGTCCAGCAGGCTCAGTGCGTGGCCTTGATCTTGCCGTGGGCGGCGGGCGGGGGTGCGGCCTCTTCGGCGGCGCCCTCCTTGCCCTCGGCCGCCGAGGCGGAGGGGGCCGAGGCGGCGGCCGGCGCCTTGCGCGGCACGACCGGGACGATGCCCTCGATCTTGTTCTCGCGCATGTATTCGTCCATCTCGCGCCAGCCGGTGAACACCGCCGCCTTGCTGGCCTTGGGGTTCAGGGTGTAGCAGTCCTCGATGGCGCGCAGGGCATGGCGGCAGGCGCTGCCGATGGCCTTGCCCTCGGCCTCCTTCTTGGCGGCGGTGACCGCGCCGGTCTCGATGCCCAGCTGGTCGCAGCCGGCCAGCAGCAGGGGCAGGCTCAGGGCGATCGCCCCGACGAAGGCCCGGGGCAGGCGAAGGTGGCTGGGCGACATGATGGGCAGACTCCGCAGGGGCGGCTGGTCTGCATCATCAGCCCAGCTGTTCACCGGCGGCGAGGGGATAACCGGCCAGAAAGTCGCGCACTTGCAGGCGCTTGCCGCCCGGCCGCTGCAGCTCCGTGAGCACCAGCACGCCGCTGCCGCAGGCCACGGCCACCCCATGGGGACCGGCCGCCAGCACCTGGCCAGGCCGGGCGCCGGCGGGCGCCACCGCGGCCGGCCAGGCTGGATCGCCCGGTTCGGCTGGATCGCCCGGTTCGGCGGGATCGGCCGGATGAGCTGGATGGGCCGCCCAGAGCTTGCAGACCTCGGCGCCCGCAGCCGCCTGGCGCTGGAAGCTGCAGCCCGGCGCCGGATCGAGGGCACGCACGCGGCGGGCCAGCACCTCGGCCGCGAGCGACCAGTCCAGCGCCGACTCGGTCTTGCTGATCTTCTCGGCATAGCTGATGCCGTCGGCCGGCTGGCGCACCGGCGCCAGGCAGCCGGCCGCCGCCAGGTCCAGCGCCTGGACCACCAGCCGGCCGCCCTGTTCGGCCAGGCGGTCATGCAGGTGGGCGGTGGTGTCGGCCGCGGTGATGGGCAGGCGCTCCAGCAGCAGCATGTCGCCGGTGTCCAGGCCGGCGTCCATCTGCATGATGGTCACGCCGGTCTCGGCATCGCCGGCCTCGATGGCGCGGTGGATGGGCGCCGCGCCGCGCCAGCGCGGCAGCAGCGAGGCGTGGATGTTGAGGCAGCCCAGGCGCGGCAGGGCCAGGGTCCAGGCCGGCAGGATGAGGCCGTAGGCGGCCACCACCAGCACATCGGGACGGGCGGCGGCCAGGGCGACCTGGGCCGCGGCGGCTTCGTCGGGGTATTTGCCATCCAGCCTCAGGCTGTGCGGCTGGGCAACGGGCAGGCCGGCAGCGACCGAGTATTGCTTGACCGGGCAGGCCTGCAGCTTCATGCCGCGGCCGGCCGGGCGGTCGGGCTGGCTGAGCACCAGCACAATCTCGTGGCCGGCGCGGTGCAGGGCTTCCAGGGCGACGCGGGCGAATTCCGGCGTGCCGGCGAAAGCCACGCGCAGGCGGCTGCGCGGCACGGCGGGGGCCGTGGCCGGGCTCATCACCTCAGGCGAGGCAGGGGTAGAAGCTAGGGTCATGCCGTGGGATGCGCTGCCGGCTCAGGCGCGCGCATCGGCGGCACGCTTCTGCAGCTTGGCCTTGATGCGGTTGCGCTTGAGGGTGCTGAGGTATTCGACGAAGACCTTGCCGAGCAGGTGGTCCATCTCGTGCTGGATGCAGACCGCCAGCAGGCCCTCGGCCTCCAGGGTGCGGGACTGGCCGTCGCGGTCCAGGGCCTTCACCGTCACGCGGGCATGGCGGGTCACCTTGTCGTAGATCTGCGGCACGGAGAGGCAGCCCTCGTCGCCGTCCACCAGCTCCTCGCTGCGGGCGACGATCTCAGGGTTGATGAGCACCAGCGGCTCGTTGCGCTCCTCCGAGGTGTCGATGACGACGACGCGTTCATGCACGTCCACCTGGGTGGCCGCCAGGCCTATGCCCTGGGCGGCGTACATGGTCTCGAACATGTCGTCGACCAGCCGGCGCACCCGGTCGTCGACCTCGGTCACGGAACGGGCGACCTCGTTCAGACGGGGGTCTGGGTAGCGGAGGATGTCTAGTTTGCTCATGTCGGAACCATCGAACAGGGGGATCAGGGCACGGGCGAGCACCTTCGCCACCGGCCAATTTCATTGCAGCATCAAGGGTTTAGGTGCAGAATTTGCGAAACTGTATGAAGTGTGTAAGCACGGCTGCCCTGCGGCATCCGCCC
>JBJOKP010000019.1:0-12419 GCA_046046045.1 Pseudomonadota bacterium
CTTCCGATCTGAGCGGAAATTTTTAAAGGCCAAGACCCAAAATATCTGCGGTTTCTCGAAAGTAAAGCCAAGGGGATCGAAGCCCCAAAGAAACCGTGGCAGTTCTGGAAATGACGCCCAACGCCACGCTCAAGCGGACCTGCCGCAGGCGGCAGTCCGCTTACCGCGCACGTTGGCGATTACCGCCTCACCCCACCCGCCGCCCCTGCCCGTCAAACCCCATGGCCCAGGCGGCGTCGGGTTGAAGGTTGACCATCTGGCCGGCGTCGATGCCGGCTTGCACCGTCGGGAGTTTGGCGGCCAGCAGGTCGGGCAGGCCGTCCACGCGCAGGTGGAGCAGGGAGACGTCGCCGAGGTGTTCGGCGAGTTCCACGCGGGCGGGGATGCCGCCGTGGGTGCTGAGGTGCAGGTGTTCGGGGCGCAGGCCGATGCGGTGGGGGTTGCTGTTGCTGGCGGTGGTGTTGCCGCTGCTGGCCTGGCCGGGGGGCTGCAGGGCTTGCCAGAGCTGGCGGTGCGGGGCAGGGGCGTCGGCGGCGGGGCGGTCGACGAGGTTGATGCGGGGGGCGCCGATGAAGCCGGCGACGAACTCGTTGGCGGGGCGTTCGTAGAGGGCCATGGGGGCGCCGATCTGCTCGACGATGCCGCGGTTGAAGACGGCGATCCGGTTGCCCAGGGTCATGGCCTCGACCTGGTCGTGGGTCACGTAGATCATGGTCGTGCGCAGTTCCTGGTGCAGGCGGCTGAGCTCGATGCGCATGTTCACGCGCAGGGCGGCGTCGAGGTTGGAGAGCGGTTCGTCGAAGAGGAAGACCTTGGGCTTGCGCACGATGGCGCGGCCGATGGCCACGCGTTGTCGCTGGCCGCCGGAGAGGTCCTTGGGCAGGCGGCCGAGGTAGTCGGTGATGCGCAGGATCTCGGCGGCGGCGCGCACCTGGCGTTCGCGTTCGGCCTTGGCCACGCCGGCCATCTGCAGGGCGAAGCCCATGTTCTCGGCCACGGTCATGTGGGGGTAGAGCGCATAGCTCTGGAAGACCATGGCGGTGTCGCGTTCGGCCGGGCGCAGCTCGTTGGCGCGGCGGCCGTCGATCAGCAGTTCGCCGCCGCTGATGGATTCCAGGCCGGCGATCATGCGCAGGGTGGTGCTCTTGCCGCAGCCCGATGGGCCGACGAAGACCATGAACTCGCCGTCCTGCACCTCGAGGTCGATGCCCCGGATGACCTCGTTCTGGCCGTAGCGCTTCTGCAGGCCGCGCAGGCTGACCTGTCCCATCTCAGGCCGCCTTTCGCAGGGTGGCCGGATCGGCCGGGGTGGACGACGCGGCCGCCAGTTCGTCGGCCCGGGCGCGGTGCTGGCGGGTGAGGAAGTCGCGGTACCAGAGGGCGCTGTCCTTGAGGGTGCGCTGCTGGGTGGCGTAGTCCACGTGCACGATGCCGAAGCGCTTGGCGTAGCCGCTGGCCCATTCGAAGTTGTCCATCAGGCTCCAGACGTGGTAGCCGGTCACCGGCACGCCCTCGGCCCGGGCGGCACCAACGGCGGCAATGTGGCTGGCCAGGTAGGCGGTGCGGCCGGGGTCGTGCACGGCGCCGTCGGCGTCGGGCAGGTCCGCAAAGGCTGCGCCGTTCTCGTTGATCACCAGGGGTGGCACGGGCCAGTCGCGGGCCAGGCGGCGCAGCAGTTCGCCCAGGCCGGCGGCATAGATCTCCCAGCCCATGTCGGTGAGGGCGAGGCCGGACTGGCCGGGCTGCCAGCTGCCATCGGCGCTGGCCACCGAGCGGCTGTAGTAGTTGATGCCCAGGTAGTCCAGCGGGGCGGCGATGGCCTCCATGTCGCCGGGCTCGATGCGCGGGGCGTCGGCGCCCAGGTCGTCCAGCACGTCCTGCGGATAACGGGCGTGGAACAGGGGGTCCATGTACCAGCGCACCAGGCGGCCGTCTTCCAGGCGCGCCCTGGCGATGTCGGCCGGGCTGGCCGTGGCGGCATGCACCGGCGCCAGGTTGAGCACGATGCCCAGGCGTGCCGTGCAGCCGGCCGCTCGCAGGGCGCGCAGGGTCAGGCCATGGCTGAGCAGCAGGTGGTGCGAGACCTGGGCGGCGATCGCCCGGCTCTTGAGGCCCGGGGCGAAGATGCCGGCTTCGTGGCCCAGGATGGCGATCACCCAGGGTTCGTTGTGGGTGGCGATCATGTCCAGGCGGTCGCCCAGGCGGGCGTGGATGCCCAGGGCGTAGTCGACGAAGTGCTGCACGGTGCGGCGGTCGGCCCAGCCGCCCTGGTCCTGCAGGGCCTGGGGCAGGTCCCAGTGGTTGAGCGTCAGGCAGGGGCGGATGCCGCGGGCCAGGAGGCCGTCGACCAGGCGTTCGTAGAAGGCCAGGCCGGCCTCGTTCCAGGCGCCCTGGCCCAGGGGCTGGACGCGCGGCCAGGAGACCGAGAAGCGGTAGGCATCCACGCCCAGGCCGGCGATGAGGTCGAGGTCGCTCTCCAGCCGGTTGACGTGGTCGCAGGCGAGGTGGCCGTTGCTGCCATCGGCAATGACGCCGGGCTGCGCGCAAAAGGTGTCCCAGATCGAGGGGCCCTTGCCGTCGGCATCATGCGCGCCCTCGATCTGGAAGGCACTGGTGGAGACGCCCCAGACGAAGTCGGCCGGAAAGTGGTTGAGCGGATCGACCGCCAGGGCTGGGGTGGACGACAACGACGACGACGGGTTCATGACTTGACGGCTCCAGCGGTGAGGCCCGCGATGAGTTGGCGCGACGAGAGGATGAAGAGCACGATGAGGGGCAGGGTGGCGATGGCCGAGCCGGCCATGAGGGCGCCCCATTCGGTGTCCACCGGGCTCTGCAGGCTGCGCAGGGCCAGGGGCAGGGTGTAGCGCTCGGCGCTGCGCATCACCACCAGGGGGCCGATGAAGTTGTTCCAGCTGGCGATGAAGGTGATCAGCCCCAGCGTGCCCAGGGCCGGCCGCAGCAGCGGCAGGACGATGCGCCAGTAGATGCCGAACTCGCCGCAGCCATCCATGCGCGCCGCCTCGACCAGCTCGCGCGGCACCGAGGCCAGCACGAACTGGCGCATGAGGAAGATGCCGAAGGCGCTGGCAGCACCGGGGATGTAGAGGGCGCGCGGCTGGTCGATCCAGCCGATGGCGTCCATGATCATGAAGGTGGGGATCATGTTCATGAACGAGGGCAGCAGCAGCGTGCCCATGACGAAGGCGAACAGCGCCTTCTTGAAGCGGAACTCGAACAGGGCGAAGGCATAGCCGCCCAGGCTGCAGAAGAGCAGGGTGAGCGCGGTGGACGACAGGGCCACGTAGAGGCTCATGCCCAGGTTCTGCCAGAAGGGCAGGCGGCTGGTGAGCAGCTGCAGGTTGGCCAGCAGGTGATCGCCCGGCCAGAGCGGCGGGGGCAGGCTCATGATGGCCTGGCGCGGATGGCTGGCAAACACGAACATCACGTAGAAGGGCGCCAGCATCACCAGGGCGCCCAGGCCCACCATGAGCCAGGCGCTCCAGAGCGCCGGATCGGGCCGGGCGGGGGATGAGGCGGTAGGAGCAGCGGCAGCAGCAGTCATGGCAGGCCTTTCCTCACTCACTCATGCATGCTGATCACCGCCGGCATGGCGGGGGCGGAAGGCCCGGTTGGTCAGCCAGGTGAGGGCCACCACCAGCAGGAAGAGCAGCCAGGCCATGGCGCTTGCGGCGCCGAAGTCGTTGAAGTCGAAGGCCATGCGGTAGAGGTAGATGGCGGTGGTCATGCCCGCCTGGTCGGAGCCGCCGCGCCCGCCGGTCAGGATGAAGGGCTCCTCGAAGAGCTGCAGGCCGCCGATGACGCTGAGCGTCACGCCGAACAGCATCATGGGCCGCAGGCTGGGCAGGGTGATGTGCCAGAACTGTTGCCAGCGGCCGGCGCCATCCAGCGAGGCAGCCTCGTACAGGTCGGCCGGGATGGTCTGCAGGGCGGCGAGGTAGAGCACCAGGTTGAAGCCCACATAGCGCCAGAACACCACCATGGCCACGGCGGGCTTGATGTGTTCGGGGTCGCCCATCCAGTCCACCGGGGCACTGCCGCCCAGGGCCAGCCAGGCCTGGTTGAGCAGGCCGAAATCGGTGGAGAAGACGCTGGAGAACAGGATGGCGATGGCCACCGTGCTGGTGATGTAGGGCAGGAAGTAGAGGCCGACCACCAGGTTGCGCGAGCGCAGCAGCACGGTGTGGATGAAGACCGCCAGCGGGATGGCCACGGCATGCTGGGGCACGCCGCTGGCCACGGCCAGCCAGGCGGTGTTGGCGAGCGACTTCCAGAACCATTCGTCCTGCAGGGCGAAGACGAAGTTCTCGACGCCGACGAAGCGCATGGCCGCCAGGCCGGCCGCCGGGTCCCAGCTCTGGAAGGCCAGCCAGAGCGAGAACAGCAGCGGGAAGAGGCCGAAGACCGCGAACAGCCCGAAGAAGGGCGCCAGGAACACATAGGGCGCCCAGCGCGGCGAGAGTTGCATCCAGCGGGGCAGCGGCTTCATGGCAGGAGGACGCGGTGTAGGGGGCGCGTTGAGGGAGGGCGGTCAGCCGATGCGACGCCGTTCAGCGCAGGGCGCGGCGGGCCAGCAGGCGCTCGGCATCGGCCAGGGCCAGGGGGATGGGCTTGGCGCGGTCCAGCACCTTGTCCAGCTCGGTGTCGATCACCTCGGCGGCAAAGGCGTCCTGCTTGTGGACTTCCAGGGCCTGGATGTGGCGGGCCGTCTCGCGCCAGAGCTGGCGGGCAGGCTGCCCGCCCAGGAAGGGGATGGGCTGGTCGAAGAAGGCGTCGCCATGGGTGGCGAGCAGGGCCGGGAAGGCGTCGTGGCGGCGGAAGGAGTCGATCTGCACCGCCGCGTCCTGGGTCATGAGGCGGATGAGGTCCCAGGCCAGTGGCTTGCGGGTGGCCTTGGCCCCGCGCGGAATGGCCAGGAAGCTGCCGCCAAAGGCCACCTGCGTGCCCCCAGGCAGGGGTGCGGCGCGCCAGCGGCCCCGGGTGTCGGGCGCCAGCCAGTTGTTGAGGTGGCCGGCCAGCCAGGCGCCGGTCATCTGGGTGGCCAGGCGGCCGCGGCGGAAGGCCTCGGACCAGTCGTTGGACCAGGCGGAGAGCCGGCCATCCAGGCGGTGGCGCCTCACCTCGCGGGCCAGCTCGAAGGCGCGGGCGAAGCGCGGCGAGTTGACCAGCACGCGCGAGTCGCGGTCGAAGTAGAGGCCTTCGCCCGGCTTCGTGCCGCTGCGGATGAGGATGTCTTTCACCTCGCGGGCATGGGCCACCAGGTAGGCGCCGGTGGCGGCGTTCAGGCGCCGGCCGGCGGCGATGTAGCCGTCCCAGTCGGTGGTGAGATCACCTTCGGCCAGGCCGGCCTGGGCCAGCAGGTCGCTGCGGTAGAGCAGGGTGCCGGGGCCGATGTCCAGCGGCGCGGCCACCTGGGCCTGGCCGCGACCCCGCCCCTGGGCATAGGCATAGGGCACGAAGGCGGCGGCCGATCGACCCAGTTCATAGGGTGGCAGGGCCAGGTCCTCCAGCCCGCCGCCGCGCGAGAAGCGGCCCACATAGCCCACCTCCAGCGCCATCACGTCGGGCAGGTAGGCCGAGGTGCTCAGCGCCGTGGTCATGGCCGTGTGGTGGTCGACGAACTGCCGGCTGATGACCTTGACCGTCACACCCGGATGCAGGCGCCTGAAGGCCGGCAGGGCCGCCTTGATCATCTCGTCCACGGCCGGAAAGGCCGCGACAGTGAGCTGGGTGGCGGATGTGACGCCCGCCGGGCTGCCCTCGGTCGCCGCCTCGACCGGGCCGGGCAGGCCCACGCCGGTCAACCCAGGCAGCAGCAGCATCGGCGCGGCGCCGACCACCAGCAGTCCGCGTCGGCCGACGATACCGGTGGCGGCAGGGTGGATGCAGGCCGTGGCAGGGCGGGAGACGGGCTCGCTCGACATGGGCGGATGGGGAGGGCGCGGTCGGACCATGGTGAGGTGGGTGCGGCTTTCACCTGGCGGAGCGACACGTCCTGGATGGGCTGGGTGCAGCCAGATTCAGGGGTCCGCCACTCGTGAAAGCGCTTTCACAATGTTCGGCGCCGAAGCCGCAGGTGTCAACTGCGGGGTTCTGCTAGTTCGGTGCCGGTCGCGCGGCTCAGCCGGCCAGGGCCCGGGTGGACTCGCGCACGATGAGGCGGGGCGCGGGCGCCTCCACCTTGGGGCGTTCACCCGCCAGCAGACTGAACATGGCCTGGCTGGCGAGTTCGCAGATCTCCTGGATGGGGTGGTGCACGGTGGTGAGCGGCGGCACGGAATAGAGCGAGCCGGCTACGTCGTCGAAGCCCACCAGCGAGACATCCTTGGGCACATGCAGGCCATGGCGATGCAGGCCCAGGGCGGCGCCCAGGGCCATCTGGTCGTTGGCGGCAAAGATGGCGCTGAAGCGGGTACCGTGCTGCATCAGCTGCTCGACCGCGGCCATGCCACCGGCCTCGGTGAAGTCGCCGGGCAGCAGCAGGCCGGCGTCGATGGCCAGGCCGGCCGCCTGCAGGGCCTCGCGGTAGCCCTGTTCGCGGGCCACGGCGTCGGGGTGGTCGGTCACGCCGCCGATGAAGGCGATGCGGCGGTGGCCCAGCTCGATCAGGTGTTGCGTGGCCTGGCGGGCGCCCTCGCGGTGGTCGATGTCCAGCGCCACCAGGTTGCTGGCCTTGAGCGCCCGCCCGGTCACCACCACGGGCAGGAACTTGGCCACCGACTTGAGCGCACTGTCGGCCAGCCGGCCTGCCATGACGATGAGGCCATCGACCCGGCGCGAACGCAGGGCCTCGATGCAGCGGGCCTCCTCGGCCGCGTTCCAGTGTCCGCTCATGAAGAGCGGCGTGTAGCCGGCCGCGCCCAGCGCCACCTCGATGGCGCGCAGGCCGGCGCCGTAGAAGGGGCTGTCGATGGCCTGCGTCAGCACGCCGATGCTCATGGTGCGGCCACCGGCCAGGCCACGCGCCACCGGGTTGGGCACGAAGCCCAGCTCGGCAATGGCCTGGTCCACGGCGCTGCGTTTCTCCTCGCTCACCTCGGCCGTGCCGTTGAGGATGCGGGACACCGTGCTGGGCGACACGCCCGCATGGGCGGCCACCATTTCCAGCGTCACCTTGGCCGCGCCCACGCCGCGACTGCGGATCGATTTATGCACCCTCGCTCACCTCCGCCACCTCTGGGCCCGTCCTCGTTATGGCAGGAGTTTAGGGCTGGGCTCGCGCGGACCTTCCCAGGCCCATCGGCCTGTCGATCCCAGCCGCAACGCTCGGCCCCGGGGCCGTCTCAGATGCCCGGGGCCGGTGCGGTGGCCGTTAATGCGTGCAGTTCGTCCGCGACGTGAACGAGGGCACGATGGAGACGCTGGTTGTCGTCAGCACCGTGCCGCGTGCTCCGTCACCGATGCCGCTCTGTGCGAAGGCCTGCCACACCAGGGTGCAGCGGGTGGTCTTCTGGGCGGCGGTGAGCACGGTGTCGGCATTGATGGAATCGAGCATGCCGTTGCGCATGTGCTCGAAGGCCGGGGCGGCAGGCGTGAAGTTCATGCCGTCGACGAAGTCGTCGAACAGGTTGTCGATGGTCAGGCCGTTGGCCAGATAGGCATCGCGCAGCCGCCACATGGCGCCGGCGTAGATCTCGCCGTCGTTGTGCACCTCGGCGCCGGTCACGTCGGCATAGGTGAGCGGGTAGTTGAGGTAGCGGAAGCGCCGGATGCCCAAGGGGTTGCTCGCCGAATATTCACCGACGACATCGTCGCCGTTCATGAGGAAGGCCACCACGTCGCTGGCGCCTTCGCCGATGGCGCCGGCCAGCGGGCCGCTCATGCTGCCGATCATGCGCCAGGTCAGGCCGTGGCCGTATTCGTGGTAGACGATGTCGCTGTCCAGGTCGCCGTCGATCTGAAGCGGCTGCACCGCCTTCCTGCGCAGGGTGGCCGTGGGCGAGGCCAGGGCCCTGAGCGTGGCGCCATGGGCCTGGCTGACCATCACCGCCGGGATGCGCAGGCCGGTGGCCGTGCCACCCATGGTGAAGATGGCGCTGGCATCGTTGTTGGCCACGATGAGGCCGGTGGCGCGCGCCGCCTGCGCGTTCTGCAGCTTGACCGTGAAGGCGCAGGTGCCGCGGTCGGCCAGCACGACGCGACCGCGCACCGCGGCGGGCAGGGGCTCGCAGGCATCGCTCGTTGTGCCCACGCCGTCGTTGGCCAGGATGACGGCGCCAGTGATGCCGGTGGTCGTCAGCGTCGAGCCGAACTGCGCGCCCATGGCCGGGTAGATGGTGCTCCCCACCACCACCTCATGGGTGGCGCCGGCGCCGGTCCAGAGGTACATCTGCATGCGCGGCGCCTGGCCGTCGGACGGGGTGGCGAAGTTGGCGTTGTCGGTGCCACCGCCGTCCTGGGCTTCGGCCAGCACGGCGTCATTGCCCAGGCCGCCCTTGGCGAAGTTGTTGATCTGGAAGTTGCCATTGGCCTCGTCGAAGCCATGACGGTAGAGCCGGTCGTGCACCACGTTGTTCAGGTAGAACAGGTTCTGCACCGCCACCGCGCGGTTGGCCGTGCCCGTGGGCGTGGTGGTCAGGCTGGCGGCGGTGGTGAAGTTGCCGGTGGTCACCGCCGTGCCGCCGGTGTCGGCCCGGTTGTTGGAGTCGGTGTCCAGGTAGGCGTTGATGTTGTTGCCCTTGATGTTCACGGTGGTCTGGGCCGCCGTGGTCAGCCAGCCCGAGGGCGACTGGGCATTGCCGGTGGTGCCCGGTCCGGCCACCACGGCCTGGGGCGTCTTGGCCGGGTCGATGCGGAAGACGTTGTAGCTGTCGTTGGCCGTGCGCGATTCCACCGACACCACCTGGCCCTGGCCATCGACCAGGGTGTGGTGCAGCTGGTTGCCCTTCTGCGTCCAGGTCTCGACCAGGAAGCCCGCCGCCAGGCTGCCATCGGCCTGGGGGATGTAGACCGAGGTGACGCTGGGCTCGCCGTGGAAGAAGCTGTTGCCCGCCGCCGGGCTGAAGCGGGTGGTGTGGCCGGTCACGGATGCGGCGCCCAGGCTGCCCGCCGCGCCACCAGGATGCAGACGATCCAGCGCCGCCTGCAGGGCCTGGCGCTCGACGATGGAGGCGCGCACCCGCGGGCCACCCAGGGCGAAGGTGCGTTCGCTCAGCTGCACCAGTTCACCGCGGCTGCTGACGGCGGCCTTGATCTGGCTGCCATGCACGGCGACGCCGTCCACCGTCTGCTCCAGGCGCACATGGCGAAGGCCGCCCTTGCCGCGGCCTTCGCCGCGCACCACCAGGCCGGCCACGCTGTCGGCATCGCGGCCACGGCTGCGCAGGAAGTCGCCCACCACGCTGGCGGCCGGTGCCGCGCTGGGGGCGCTCAAGGCCAGTCCGGCCTCGGCCCGGTGGCTGCGGGGCGTGTCCAGCCTGGCTTGTTCGGCGTGGGCCGGGTCGGCCAGGCCACCCAGGCCTCCCAAACAGAGGGTTGCGGCGGCCAGGGCCAGGGCATGGCGCAAGGGACGGTGGGCCGGGCGGGAGGCAGCAAGATGTCGAGGCATGGGGGGACTCCTGAGGGTTGTGTCGTGAGTGGCGCAGCCGATCACGGCCGGGGTGGGACCGCGTCGGGCTGCGCCGAGTCATCTTAGGATGGCCTAATCCGGAACTGCAATTCCGCGCAGCGAGACGGACCCCGGGGCTAACCCGCGGGCGTTGTGGGCCGGCTTCGTCAGGGAGTGCAAACGCCATTCACGAACGGACGCAGTCCTTGCGGTTCGTGAATTGCGCCACGGATCAGCGCCACGGAGACTGGCCTGGCCATGACCCAGCACCTCCCCACCTCCTACCTTCCCGCGGCCAACGAGCGCACGCTCGCCGCGGCCAGCCACCGTTGCCACCGCTGCGGCGCCAGCTGCTACCGCCCGGTGATCGCCCGCGACAACCAGGGCGCCATGCGCGCCAGCGGCCTGTACCGCTGTGTCGGTTGCCAGGTCGAGTTCAGCCAGGTGGCGCAGTGGCGCGAAGGCCGGGCCTGGTTGCCCGCACGTGACCCGCGCCTGGGTGCCTTCCGGCCCCTGGTCGGCCTGGCCGCGGCCTGAGTCAGCGCCACATCCTTCGCCACATTCATCGCCATCCTCTTTCGGCCGCGATCAGTTCGACGCTGACGCTGTGGTGATGCAGCGCGCGCCCAGCGTCAGCGCCAGGGTGGCCAGCACCACCACGCCCATGGCCGCGGTGAGCGAGACGGCCTGGGCGATGCCACCGATCAGCGGCGGGCCGATCAGGAAGCCGCTGTAGCCGATGGACGAGGCCGCGGCGATCGCCGCAGCGCTGCTGGTGCCGGGCATCTTGCTGGCGGCGGTGTAGAGGATGGGCACGACCGGCGCCAGGCCTAGGCCCACCAGGCCGTAGCCGATCAGGGCGACGACCGGATGGCCGGCCAGCAGCACCACGGCCATGGCCAGTGCGGCCAGGCCGGCGCTGCCCATCAGCAACTGATGCTCGGGCAGGCGGGCGCGCAGGAAGTCGCCGCCGAAGCGGGCGGCCGCCATGGCGCCGACGAAGGCGGCATAGCCCAGGGCGGCCTGGTGCTGCGGCATGGCCAGTTCCTGGGCTAGGTAGAGCACGCACCAGTCGTACATCACGCCCTCGGCCGTCATGCCGGCAAAGATGAGCAGGCCGATCACCAGCAGCAGGCCACGCGGCCAGGCGAAGTGGCGTGGTTCGCCATCGGCGCCCACGGCCTCGGCACCGGGGCGGGCGTCCAGCATGGCGCGGCTGGCCAGGGCCACCAGGCCGGCCACCAGCCCGCCCATCAGGCCCAGCTGCCAGGCGGCCGGCGTGGCGGCTTTCAGCAGGCCTGCGGCCAGCACTGCGCCGCCCATGGCGCCCAGGCTGAAGCAGCCATGCAGATTGCCCATCACCGGCCGGCCGCCCACCTTCTCCAGCGCCGTGCCTTCGGCATTGATGGCCACGTCGAAGATGCTCATCGACGCGCCGAACACCAGGCTGCCCGCCATCAGTCCGGCAACGCCCGGCCAGTGCAGGGCCAGCGCCAGACTGGCGGCCAGCAGCAGACCGGTCCGCAGGGCCGCCACGCGTGGGCCCAGCCGACCGATCATCCTGCCCGCCAGGAAGAGCGACAACACCGCGCCCAGGGCGGCGCTGAACAGCACCAGGGACAGGCTCCCCTCGTTCAGCCCGTAGGTCTGCTTGATCGAGGGCACGTGGGCACCCCACATGCCCGCCAGCAGGCCCAGGGCGCCGAACTGGGCCCGGGTGGCCCAGCGGGCGGCGGCCAGTCGGGCCGGTCCGTCCCCGGCCTGCACCAGATGCAGTTCCAGGGCAGGCACGGCGGGATCGGGGTGGGTCATGGTGGCGGCGCACGCCAGCATAGTCGAGCTGGCTCATCTGCCCGGGCAGGCCGGTCGTGATCAGGACTCGATGGCCGGTGACCCGGCGCCCTCCTGTTGACGGCCAGCCCAGGGACGCCCGGCCCAGGGACGCCCGGCCCAGGCGCGCTGCGGAACGTGTCCGCAACTTTCAATGCCGGCGCATTCATCCGCGTGTTCAGCGGCCCGCCAGCCAGCAGGCTGACGCATGGACGCGCCGCCCTCCCATCGGCTGGCACGGGCGCGGGCGTCTCCGCCACGGCCCTGGTCCACAATGTCTGACCATGTCCCTGGCCTTAGCGATCCTCCACATCGGTCCCGAGCCCCTCACCCTGGGCCCCAGCCTGGAACTGCATGCCATCGAGCATGTGCCCAGCCTGGAAGCCGCCGCCGCCTGCCTGGCCCTGCGCAGCTACGACGGCCTGCTCATCCGCGGCCTGCCGGCCGAGGCCGCAGCCAGCGAGCTGGAGCACTGGCCCGCCCTGGCCCAGGCGGTGCAGAGCGCCGCCGTGGTGGTGCTGCTGGAACGGGACGATCTCGAACTGGCGCGCCGCCTGGTGCAACGCGGCGTGCAGGAGGTGGTGACCGCCGAGGCCGTGCTGCGCAACAGCGTGGCGGCGCCGACCGCCGCCCCCGCGGCGCCCGGCCACCATGCCCTGGGCCGGCTGATGAGCCTGGCCATCGCCCGCAAGCGGCTGGAACTGCTGCAGCGCAAGGGCGGCTCCATCGACATCGCCACCGGCCTGCCCACGGTGCAGCAATGGATGGACCACTTCACCCACCTCTGCGCCCTGCGCGAGCGCGAGCCCGCGCCCATGGCCGCCATCGTGCTGCGGGTGGATGGCATGGCGGCCATCGAGGCCCGCCTGGGCGTGCATGCTACCCAGGTGCTGCGGCGCAAGGTGGCCGTGCGCCTGCGCTCCTCCCTGCGCGCCAGCGACCTGGTCGGCTCGCTGGGCAACGATGCCTATGCCGTGCTGCTGACCTGGCTGCTGGCCACCAAGGACGCCCAGCTGGTGCG
>JBJOKP010000020.1:0-12390 GCA_046046045.1 Pseudomonadota bacterium
GCTGAGTCGCCAGCTG
The DNA here is from genome assembly GCA_046046045.1 of Pseudomonadota bacterium. Taxonomy (GTDB): domain Bacteria; phylum Pseudomonadota; class Gammaproteobacteria; order Burkholderiales; family Burkholderiaceae_C; genus Sphaerotilus. The sequence goes on from JBJOKP010000020.1 coordinate 17, forward strand.
CGGGGGGCCCGTGCGCGGGTGGAACGGCTGAGCCTGCGCAGCGCCGCCGAACGGGTGCTGCACCTGCTGGGCAGCGAGGGCCGGGGCCCGCGGCGCGAATACCAGCCACCGGCGAGCCTGAAGGACCTGGCACGCGACCTGGCCCTGACTCCGGAAGCGCTGTACCGCACCCTGGCGCAACTCGAGCGTGACGGGGTCATCGAACGGCGTGACGGCCTGCTGGCCTACCGCCAGTCTCGCCAGGGCGACTGATCGAGATCATGCAGGGCGGTGGCAGGACGCGGGCAGGATCAGCCCAGTTCTCCCCACCTTCCACACCATGAGCCTGACCATGACCTCCATCGCCCCTGCCCGCCTGCGTCGCCATCCTCGCCTGCTGGCCAGTCTTGCCGGCCTGGCCCTGCTCGCAAATGCCATGGGCCTGGGTCTGACCACGTCAGCGTCGGCTCAGATGCCCGCTCGCGCGTCGGCATCCGGGCCTGCGGCCTCCGCGCCAGGCGCCATGCCTCAAGAGATGCACCACATGCATCATCACCACACGGCCAGGCCGGTGCCAGAACCGGTGGGCGCGGATGCCCATCGAGCGGGCGCCGCCTCAAGCCATGCCGGTCACGCCGCCATGGCGCCAGACACGCGCCAGCCGGTGAAGTTTCCGGCCGCCCTGCGGGAGCACACCCTGGCGAACATGCGCGACCACCTGCTGGCGCTGACCCAGATCCAGGGCGCGCTGGCCGCAGGCAGCTTCGACCAGGCAGCCGATCTGGCGGAACAGCGCCTGGGCATGTCATCGCTGGGCGACCATGGCGCCCATGAGGTGGCGGGCCACATGCCAGCCGGCATGCAGGCGGCCGGCACGGCCATGCATCGCGCCGCGAGCCGTTTTGCCCTGGCAGCCCGGGATGCTGCGGTCACGCAGGACGTCAAGGCCGCCCTGGGTGCCCTGGTGCCGGTGAGCCAGGCCTGCGTGGCCTGCCACGCAGGCTACCGCTTCAACTAGCACCAGGCCAGGCCGCGACGGTGCGACGCCCGGTGAACCCGCGAGGCGGCTGGGGGACCGAACGCGAGCCGAGCCTCGTTCAGGCCGACCCCTGGCGGCCGTAGAGCACGGTGTAGCGCTTCAGGCGCTCGGCCACCGCGCCGGGCACCATGGACCAGTCGAAGCGCCAGCCCCAGTTGCCCGTGCCGGTGCCGGGCAGGTTCATGCGGTGGCTGCCATCCAGGCCCAGCACGTCCTGCATGGGATGGACGGCGCTGTCGGCCACGCTGGCGCAGGCGGCGCGGATCAGGTCCCAGTGGATGGTGTGGCCGTCGCAGGCCAGGTATTCGCGCAGATGGTGGCGCACCGGCTCGGCCGCGGTCTGCCACCAGCCCAGGGTGGTGTTGTTGTCATGGCTGCCGGTGTAGACCACCCGATCGGGCTGGTGCCGGTGGGGCTGGAAGCGCACCTCGGCCTCGCTGCCCTCGCCCCAGGCGAACTGCAGGATGCACATGCCGGGGAAGGCGAATTCGGTGCGCAGCGCTTCGACATCGGGCGTGATCACGCCCAGGTCCTCGGCAATGATGGGCAGGGGACCAAGCGCCTCGCCGATGGCGCGGAACAGGGCCGCACCCGGGCCGGGAACCCATTGCCCGGTCATGGCCGTGGGCTCGCTGGCCGGGATCTCCCAGTAGCCGGCAAAGCCGCGGAAGTGGTCGATGCGCACGATGTCGACCTGCTCGAAGATGCGCCGCACCCGCTCGATCCACCAGGCATACCCTTCGGCCGCATGGGCGCTCCAGCGGTAGAGCGGGTTGCCCCAACGCTGGCCGGTGGCCGAGAAGGAATCCGGCGGCACGCCGGCCACCACGGTGGGCTGACCGCTGGCATCGAGCTCGAACAGCTCCGGCCGGGCCCAGACCTCGGCGCTCTGGTGGGCGATGAAGATGGGCGCGTCGCCCACGATCTTCACGCCGCGGGCATTGGCATAGGCACGCAGCCGGGCCCACTGGCGGAAGAAGCACCACTGGCCGAAGACCCAGAAGGCCAGGCGGTCGGCCCGCCGCTCCGCCAGGGCCCGGAGGGCCGCCGGCTCGCGTCGCGCCAGCGCCGGGGTCCAGAGCGGCCAGTCCTTCCAGTCCTCCTCCTCGGCGGCGGCCATGAAGAGGGCGTAGTCCTCCAGCCAGCTGGCCTGGGCGGTGCGGAAGGCCGCCAGCTCGGCCTGTTCGGCCGCCGTGGCCTGGGCGGCGAAGCGGGCCGCGGCCCGCTCCAGCCCCGCCATGCGGTAGGGCACGACGGCCCGGAAGTTGACCCGCCCGCCATCGAGCCCGGGCTCGGGCAGCAGGTCGTCGGTAGCGAGCCAGCCACGTTCGGCCAGCTCGCCCAGGTCGACCATGAGCAGGTTGCCGGCAAAGGCCGAGCTGCTCATGTAGGGCGAGTCGCCCGGACCGATGGGGTTGAGCGGCAGGATCTGCCAGAGGGTCTGGCCGCCGGCCACCAGCCAGTCGACGAAGTGGTAGGCCGCGGGGCCGAAATCGCCCGAACCGTGCGGGCCGGGCAGCGAGGTGGGATGCAGCAGGATGCCGCTGCGGCGGGGAAAACGCATGGTGACAGAGGCTGGGCTGGACGGAGCGGGAAGATATCCCGGGGTGCCGGGCGCAATTCGTGAGGGCGCCTGGTCCGGCCGTGCAGTGTCGCCGGCTCGGTGAAGGCAGCTCGCCGTCAGCGGCCCCAGGTGAGGAAAACCGTGGCCAGGGGCGGCAGGGTCATGAGGATGGACCAGGGCTTGCCGTTCCAGGGCACGGCCTCGGCCTGGAACTCGCCGTAGACCGAGCCCACGTTGCTGCCGCCGTAGTGCCGTGAATCGGTGTTCAGGCGTTCACGGTAGACGCCCGGCTCGGGCACGCCGATGCGGTAGCCGCTGTGCACCGAGGGCGTGAGGTTGATCGCCACCACGGCGAAGTGGTCGCTGTCGCGGCCGCGGCGGATGAAGGAGAGCACCGACCGTTCGGCATCGCCATGTTCGATCCACTCGAAGCCGCTGCCTTCCACGTCGCGCTGGTGCAGGGCCGGCGTGCCGGCGTAGAGCGCATTGAGGTCCTTCACCAGGCGCTGCACGCCGGCATGGGCCGGGTCGCCCAGCAGATGCCAGTCCAGGCTGTGCTCATGGTTCCACTCGCGCTCCTGGCCGAACTCGCAGCCCATGAAGAGCAGCTTCTTGCCCGGGTGGCCCCACATATAGCCCAGGAAGGCGCGCAGGTTGGCGAAGCGCTGCCAGCGGTCGCCCGGCATCTTGTTCAGCAGCGAGCCCTTGCCATGCACCACCTCGTCATGCGAGATGGGCAGGATGAAGTTCTCGGTGAAGGCATAGACCAGCGAGAAGGTCATCTCGCCATGGTGGTAGCGGCGGTGGATGGGATCGCGCGCCATGTATTGCAGGCTGTCATGCATCCAGCCCATGTTCCACTTGTAGTGGAAGCCCAGGCCGCCGGTGTAGACCGGGCGCGAGACCTGGGGGAAGGCGGTCGATTCCTCGGCCAGGGTGATGGCCTGGCCCCGCTCGGTGCCCACGACCTCGTTCATGCGGCGCAGGAAGCCGATGGCCTCCAGGTGCTCGCGCCCGCCCAGGTGGTTGGGCACCCACTCGCCGGCCTTGCGGCTGTAGTCGCGGTAGAGCATGGAGGCCACGGCATCCACGCGCAGGCCGTCGACGCCGAAACGCTCCAGCCAGTACAGCGCATTGCCGACCAGGAAGTTGCGCACCTCCGTGCGGCCGAAGTTGTAGATGAGGGTGTTCCAGTCCTGGTGGAACCCTTCCCTGGGGTCGGCGTATTCGTAGAGATGGCTGCCGTCGAACTGGGCCAGGCCGTGGGCATCGGTGGGGAAGTGGGCCGGCACCCAGTCGAGGATCAGCCCCAGGCCCACGGCATGGCAGCGCGCCACGAAGCGGCCGAAGCCGGTCATGTCGCCAAAGCGCGAGGTCGTGGCGTACATGCCCACCGGCTGGTAGCCCCAGGAGCCATCGAAGGGGTGTTCCGAGACCGGCAGCAGCTCGAGGTGGGTGAAACCCAGTTCGCGGGCATAGGGGATGAGGCTGTCGGCCAGCTCGTCCCAGGTCAGCCAGCGGTTGCCCTCCTCGGGCTTGCGCCGCCACGAGCCCAGGTGCACCTCGTAGATGCTCACCGGGGCGTCGAGCGCGTTGGCGCGCTGTCGCGCGGCCGAGGGCGGCACCACGGCCGGCAGCGGCGCCACCACGCTGGCCGTGGCCGGGCGCAGCTCGGCCTGGCGGGCATAGGGATCGGCCTTCTGCGGCAGCAGCTGGCCGCCGGCGCCGCGCAGCTCGAACTTGTAGCGCGCACCGGCCGCCAGGCCAGGCAGGAAGATCTCCCACACGCCACATTCGCGCCGCAGGCGCATGGGATGGCGGCGGCCGTCCCAGTGGTTGAAGTCGCCCACGACGCTCACGCGCGAGGCATTGGGCGCCCAGACCGAAAACGCCACGCCGGCCTCGCCCAGCAGCTCGCGCTCATGCGCGCCCAGCACCTCGAAGGGCCGCAGGTGGGTGCCCTCGCCCAGCAGCCAGACATCCATCTCGCCCAGCACCGACGGGAAGCGGTAGGGATCGTCCAGCACCGAGCTCAGGCCGCTGTGCCAGCGCACGCCCAGGCGGTAGTTGGCCAGGGCGTCGGCGGGCAGGCTGGCGGGCAGCTCGGCCTCGAAGAAGCCGTCGTCATGCAGCTGGGTGAGCTGGGCCAGCTCGGCCCCGTCCTCGCCCGCCAGCAGGCTGACCGCCGCCGCGCTGGGCAGCCAGGCCCGCAGCCAGCGCCGGCCGGCCTCGTCCACATGCGGGCCCAGCACCGCGAAGGGATCGCCGTGGCTGGCCTGGCGGAAGGCCTGGATGGTGTCGGGATGGGTCATGGCGAGATTTTCGGAAGGGCCGCAGTGTCACGGAGATCGGCCACGGAGATCGGCCACGCAGATCGGAGATCCAAAGCGGTTTCGGCCAAGAGCGGCCCCAGGACGGGGACGAGGCATGGCCAAGCGCGGACTCGGCAGGGACGAGCTGATCAGTCCAGCGCGCTCGCCGCCCCCAGCAAGGCGGGCGACTGGCTGGCATGAATGACGAAGACCGGGATGGCGGCCAGGTAGGCGCGGAAGCGGCCCTTGGCCTCGAAGCGCTCGCGGAAGGGCGAGGCAGCGAAACACGCCTCGCCCAGGCGCGGCACGATGCCCCCGCCGATGTAGACCCCGGCGCGCGAGCCCAGGGCCAGGGCCAGGTTGCCCGCGGCCGTGCCCAGAAAGGCGCAGAACAGGGCCACGGCCTCGGCCGCCCGGGCCTCGCCCTGCTGCAGCGCGGCCTCGACGATGGCGGCTGCCGTGCGCTCCTGGCCCGTGCCCGTGTCGAGCTGCTGCAGGGCCAGGTCGATGTCCACCAGGCCCTGGCCTGAGACCGCACGTTCGCCCGAGGCATGGCCGTAGCGGGCCTCGATGCGCTCCAGCACCGCGCGTTCACGCGGCGTGCGGCCGGCCAGGGTGGCATGGCCGCCCTCGCCTTCCAGCGCGATCCAGCCGCCCTGGCCGTTGGGCACCAGGCCCGAGACGCCCAGGCCGGTGCCCGGGCCGATCAGGGCGATGGGCGTGCCGGCCACCGACGCACCACCGCCGAGCTGGCGTAGCTCGGCCGCCCCCAGATGGGGCAGGGCCAGGGCCAGGGCGGTGAAGTCGTTGAGCACCTTGAGGCGCGCAAAGCCACATTCGGTACGCAGGGCCGAGATGGAGAAGGCCCAGTGGTGATTGGTCATGCGCACCTCGTCGCCCGTCACCGGGTTGGCGATGGCGATGGCGCAGTCCGGCGGCGCCACCCGGCCGACCCGGGCCAGGTAGGCCGCGATGGCATCGGCCAGGCGCGGATAGTCGGCGCAGGGCAGGACGTGGATGTCGGTGATCGGCGCACCGGCGCCGATCTGCCAGGCAAAGCGGGCGTTGGTGCCGCCCACATCGGCAATCAGTCGGGGACGTGTCTCGGCAAGGGAGGCAGCAGCGGAAGCAGGCATCGGGCAAGTTCCAGGACCAGGGCAAGGGTAAGGTCGACGGCGATGTCGATCGGCATTCGAAAGAGGCATCTTCTCAAACGCCAGTTCCATGGTCGAACAAGTTGCCGCTGAACCCTGGCGGAGCCGCCCACGAAAAAGGGCGGCCTGGGCCACCCTTGATCTGAGAAGCAGGCCGGACCAGGTCCGGCTTGAGCATCAGGCCGTCGCTGCGGCGCCACCCGAGCTGACCGAGGGCGTGCTTGACCCTCCACCATTGCGGGTGCCACTGGAGCTCGAGCCATCCTTGGGCGGGCGCGGGCTGCGGCCTTCCATGATGTCCTCGATCTGGTCGGCGTCGATGGTCTCCCACTCAAGCAGGGCCTTGGCCATGGCGTGCATCTTGTCCTGATGCTCCTCGATCAGGTTTCGCGCGACGGTGTAGCGCTCATCAATGATGCGGCGAATGACCTTGTCGACCTTCTGCATGGTCTCTTCCGAGACGTTCACCTGCTTGGTGATCGAGCGGCCCAGGAAGACCTCGCCCTCGTTCTCGGCGTAGACCATGGGGCCGAGTTCGTCGGTCATGCCGTAGCGGGTCACCATGTCGCGGGCGATGGCCGTGGCGCGCTCGAAGTCGTTGCTGGCGCCGGTGGTCATCTGGTTCATGAACACCTCTTCGGCGATGCGACCACCGAACAGCACGCTGATGGTCGAGAGCATGCGCTCCTTGTCCATGCTGTAGCGGTCGCCTTCGGGCAACTGCATGGTCACGCCCAGGGCGCGGCCGCGCGGGATGATGGTGACCTTGTGCACCGGGTCGGTCTTGGGCAGCAGGCGCGCAACCAGGGCATGACCGGCCTCGTGGTAGGCGGTGTTGCGGCGCTCCTCCTCCGGCATGATCATGGACTTGCGCTCGGGGCCCATCATGATCTTGTCCTTGGCCTTCTCGAAGTCGCCCATCTCGACCACGCGGCCATTGCGGCGCGCAGCGAACAGGGCGGCCTCGTTGACCAGGTTGGCCAGGTCGGCACCGGAGAAACCGGGCGTGCCACGTGCCAGGATGTCGGCACGGATGTCCTGGCCGATGGGCACCTTGCGCATGTGCACGTTGAGGATCTGCTCGCGGCCACGCACGTCCGGCAGGGTCACGTAGACCTGGCGGTCGAAGCGGCCGGGGCGCAGCAGGGCCGGGTCGAGGATGTCGGGCCGGTTGGTGGCCGCCACCACAATGACGCCGAGATTGGTCTCGAAGCCGTCCATCTCGACCAGCATCTGGTTCAGGGTCTGTTCGCGCTCGTCGTTGCCGCCGCCCAGGCCGGCACCGCGGTGGCGGCCGACAGCGTCGATTTCATCGACGAAGATGATGCAGGGCGAGTTCTTCTTGGCCTGCTCGAACATGTCGCGCACGCGGGCCGCACCCACGCCGACGAACATTTCGACGAAGTCGGAGCCCGAGATGCTGAAGAAGGGGACCTTGGCTTCGCCGGCGATGGACTTGGCCAGCAGCGTCTTGCCGGTGCCCGGAGGGCCGACCATGAGCACCCCACGCGGGATACGGCCGCCCAGCTTCTGGAACTTCTGCGGGTCCTTCAGGAAGTCGACCAGTTCCTTGACCTCTTCCTTAGCCTCGTCGCAGCCAGCCACATCGGCGAAGGTGACCGAGTTGTTGCTCTCGTCGAGCATGCGGGCGCGGCTCTTGCCGAAGCTGAAGGCCCCGCCCTTGCCGCCACCCTGCATCTGGCGCATGAAGTAGACCCAGACGCCAATGAGCAGCACCATCGGGCCCCAGGAGATCAGCAGGCTGGTGATGAGCGACTGCTCCTCGCGCGGCTTGACCTTGAACTTGACGCCGTTGTTGATGAGATCACCCACCAGGCCGCGGTCCAGATAGGTCGCGGTGGTGCGGATCTTCTTGTCGTCGGAGGTCAGCGCCTCGATGTCGGCACCGCCGGGGTTCTCCTGCAGCACCACCTCGCGGATGCGCTTGTTGCGCACTTCCTCGAGGAACTCGGAATAGCCGATCTGGTTGCCAGGCCCCGCGGTCCGGTCGAATTGCTTGAACACGGTGAACAGCACCAGGGCGATCACCAGCCAGACTGCAACTTTCGAGAACCATTGATTGTTCACCGCGGCTCCTTCTCAAACTCTTTGTCACCCGGGGAGTGCATGGGCAGGACACCCATGCACCCGGTGAAGCGGTGCGCGCGCGAAAACGCACCGTCGCGGTAAGTGAGGACGATTCTAGAGGAGTCAACCCCGGCAGACCTGCCCGTCAATCCGGACTCTTCTGGGGTTACTCGGGGCAGGAGTGCACTGATGTGCACTCCTTTGGGCCAGGTCAGCCCGGATGCACCGGTCTGGACCGCCGCCGGATCGCCGGAAATTGACGCCGGCCAGGAAATGCTGGGCAGCCCCCATCAGGCCACAGGCAGCTTGGGACCGATGCCCACCAGAAAGGTTTCCGACGACTTGTCGCGCGAAGCCTTGGGCTTGATCGGCTTCACGACCCGGAAGCTGCGCTTGAACAGTTCGACCAGCTGGCTGTAGCCACTGCCATGGAAGACCTTGCAGACCAGCGCACCCTGGGGCACGAGATGGGCCAGCGAGAACTCGATGGCCAGTTCCACGAGGTTGGCGATCCGGGCGGCATCGGAAACCTCGATGCCCGAGAGGTTGGGCGCCATGTCCGACACCACCAGGTCCACGGCCCGTCCACGCAGACAGTCCACCAGCTGGACCAGCACCGCCTCCTCGCGGAAATCACCCTGGATGAAGTGCACGCCCTCGATCGGCGCCATCTCCAGCAGATCCAGGGCGATGAGGGTGCCGTCCAGTTCGCCCACGGCCGCTCCGCCGGTGCCGGCCTGGCGCGGCGCGAAGCGTCGCCGCAAGTACTGGCTCCAGGCGCCCGGTGCGGCTCCCAGATCGACCACCACCTGCCCGGGCCGGACGAGGCCCAGGGCCTCGTCGATCTCCTTGAGCTTGTAGGCCGCGCGGGCGCGGTAGCCCTCCTTCTGGGCCAGCTTCACGTAGGGGTCGTTGACATGGTCGTTGAGCCATGCCTTGTTGAGCTTCTTGCTTTTGGTTTTGACTTTCATGTCGCGTCGATAATACGGGGATGCCCGCCATTCAACTCAGTCCTGCCCAGCGCAAGGACCACCGTGCCGCCGCCCACCACCTCGAACCGGTCGTCATGATCGGTGGTGATGGCCTGACTCCTGCCGTGCGCGCCGAAGCCGACGCCGCCCTCAGGGCTCATGGCCTGATCAAGATCCGTGTACTCAATGATGACCGCCAGCAGCGCGAAGCTTGGCTGGCCGAACTCGCGGACGACCTGGAGGCCGCCCCCATCCAGCACATCGGCAAGCTGCTGGTGCTCTGGCGCCCCATGCCCGAGAAATCAGCTGCTGGCGGCATGGGTCCGGCTGAAGACAGCCGGAATCCGAATTCCTCTCGGCCGCGGGTGGTGAAGATCCTCAAGTTCAGCAAGAGCGGCAGCCACCGCGCCCAGGTCAAGAAGCTCACCGTGCTGGGCAATGAGCGGGTCACCGCCGGCGGCCTGGTGAAGCGGGCCAAGTCGGCCAAGCAGGCCAGCAGCAAGAAGCGCTCGCAGAAGGCTTGACGCAGGTAGCCTGAAGCAGAAGGCCCGAAGCGCCCCCGCGGGGCCAGCCACCACGGTGGCCGCCGCCACCCTCATCGCGATGCAGGCTGCCTGACCGCGTGCCGCCTCAGCGCGGACCTGAGGCTCGCCAGGCCAGGGTCAGCACCAGCAGGCCCTTGAGGCCGAAGAAGGCACTGGAAGCGCCATGCAGCAGCCCGAAGCTGGCAGCCCCGGGCTGGCCCTGGCGCGCCGCTTCCATCATGGGTTGCAGCACAAAGTAGCCGGTAATCGTGCAGAACAGTGCGCCCAGCGCCAGCAGCATGTTGGCTGACCACAGTGAACCCTGACCCGCGGCCGCCAGGCGCCGGGCACGCAGCCGCTCGATCAGGAAGATCAGCACTGCCAGCGCCAGCGCCGCGTGGGCTTCCACCTTGAAGCAGGCGCCAGCAAACCGGCCCGCCACCTGGCGATCGAAGGTCGCGAAGGCCAGCGGCGCGACCACTGCCCCCAGCGTCACCATGGCGCCCAGCCACAGGCCGGCCAGCGGGGCAACCAGGCGGTCGATCCGGCTGCGCGCCACGGGCATCGTCACCGCCTCAGGCATAACGCACTTCCACCACCTCGTAGCGCTTGATGCCGCCCGGCGCGCGCACCTCGGCCACGTCGCCGGCCTCCTTGCCGATCAGGGCCCGGGCGATCGGCGAACTCACCGAGATCTTGCCGAACTTCAGGTCGGCCTCGTCCTCGCCGACGATCTGGTAGGTCACGGCATCGCCGCTCTCCTCTTCCTCCAGATCGACGGTGGCACCGAAGACGACCTTGCCGCCGGCATCCAGCGCCGCCGGGTCGATGATCTGGGCCATGGCCAGCTTGCCCTCGATCTCGAGGATGCGGCCTTCGATGAAGCCCTGCTTGTCCTTGGCCGCGTCGTATTCGGCGTTTTCGGAGAGGTCACCCTGGGCGCGCGCTTCGGCAATGGCAATCACCACGGCCGGGCGTTCGACATGCTTGAGGCGTTGCAGTTCTTCCTTCAGACGTGCAGCGCCGAGCTTGGTGAGGGGAATGGTGGCCATGATGGAAGTTCGAGATCAGGCAGGACGATGACCGGCCTGGACAGGCTGGTCACATGAGGGAAAAGAGTCGCAGGTGGCGTGACCGGTCGGCCAGGCCACCCGCCTGGATGGCCCTGGCCGGAGGCGGCAGGGCCTGCAAAAAATTTGGCCGCTGACCGATCCCGCAGGGCGGGACCGGACGGCGGCCAGATCAGCCGACCCGTGGCCCGGGCCGGCGCGGCTGGGAGGAATTATTGCAGCACGGCGTCCAGCTCGGCATGCATCTCCTGCACCGAATACACCGCCAGCCCGTGCTGGTGCTTGAGCGCCTCGGTGGCGGCCTCGCAGCCGGCCATGGTGGTGTAGTAGGTGACGCGGTTGGCCAGCGCCGCGGTGCGGATGTAGCGCGAATCGGCGATGGCCGTGCGCGTCTCGTCCACCGTGGTGAAGACCAGCTGGATCTCGCCGCCCTTGACCATGTCGGCGATGTGCGGCCGGCCGTCCTTGACCTTGTTGACCACCTTGACCGGCACGCCGCCTTCGGCGATGGCCGCCGCCGTGCCCTTGGTCGCCACGATGGCGAAGCCCAGGGCGTGCAGGTCACGCGCCACGCCCACGGCGCGCGCCTTGTCACCGTTCTTCACCGAGATCACCGCGGTGCCTTTGGTCGGCAGGCGCGAGCCAGCGCCGAGCTGGCTCTTGAGCATGGCCTCGCCGAAGCTGCGGCCCACGCCCATCACCTCGCCGGTGGAGCGCATCTCGGGGCCGAGGATGGGGTCCACGCCCGGGAACTTGTTGAAGGGGAAGACCGCTTCCTTCACCGTGTAGTAGGGCGGGATGACCTCGTGCGGCGCCTGGCCGTTCAGCGCCTTCTGGTCGGCCAGCTTCTGGCCGGCCATGCAGCGCGCGGCGATCTTGGCCAGCGGCTGGCCGGTGGCCTTGCTGACGTAGGGCACGGTGCGCGAAGCGCGCGGATTCACCTCCAGCACGTAGACGGTGCAGGCATCGAGCCCGCCGGTCACGTCGCCCTGGATGGCGAACTGCACGTTCATCAGGCCCACGACCTTGAGGGCCTGGGCCATCTGCGCGGTCTGGCGACGCAGCTCGGCCTGCAGCACCTGACTCAGGGTGTAGGGCGGCAGCGAACAGGCCGAGTCGCCCGAGTGCACGCCGGCCTGCTCGATGTGCTCCATGATGCCGCCGATCATGACCGCGCCGCTCGGGTCGGCGATGCAGTCGACGTCGACCTCGACCGCGTCGTCCAGGAAGCGGTCCAGCAGCACCGGCGACTTCTCGGAGACACGCACGGCCTCGCGCATGTAGCGCTCCAGGTCCTTGTCGCCGTGCACGATCTCCATCGCCCGGCCGCCCAGCACGTAGCTCGGGCGAACCACCAGCGGGTAGCCGATCTCGTTGGCCAGGGTGATGGCGGCCTCTTCGGTGCGCGCCGTGCGGTTGGGCGGCTGCTTCAGCCCCAGCTTGTGCAGCAGATGCTGGAAGCGCTCGCGGTCCTCGGCGATGTCGATGGAATCGGGCGTGGTGCCGATGATGGGCACGCCATTGGCTTCCAGGTCGAGCGCGAGCTTCAGCGGCGTCTGGCCGCCGTACTGGACGATCACGCCCAGGGGCTGCTCCTTGGCGACGATCTCAAGCACGTCCTCCAGCGTCACCGGCTCGAAGTAGAGGCGGTCGCTGGTGTCGTAGTCGGTCGA
>JBJOKP010000021.1:0-12268 GCA_046046045.1 Pseudomonadota bacterium
TAAATGTCCTGAACATAGCTTCCACGTGAAACTGGGTCACTGGACTGCGAGGTCTTGACTTCGATAGCCGCATCGATGTCTTTGACATCGAACTGTTGCACGACGTCACCCGGCCCGTTTCCTCTGAAGCGTAGCGTAGGACTCGAAGAGAGAATTGCGACGTCTACCGCCTTTTTGAAGTCCGGGGCACGGCAACCAACGGAAATCTCCAATTGCGTGCGCAACACCTTCAGAGGAGTACTATGGTATTTGTAGCGAGGCTTGCCGTGCACGTGGATGATAGTCGGGCTTGCTAGGACATGCGTCCCAAGAGCAGATGCCCCCATCAAACGCTGCCTGAGGTCCGCGACGGCCCCGCGCTCTCTGAGTATTAGGAAGGGGTTGTGTCGATGAAAGTTGACCGCGCTGGTTATGGCAGTCTCGATCGCAATAATCTCTGAGGCAGTCAGCATGATTTTGATCCAGGTAGGCGGTTCGAGTTGGCGGCGGACGGGCGGGGGTGAAATCTGTAGTGCTACCATCTCAGACGATGGGGACGAAGCTGTTCGGCGTCGCCTAAATCTGCTGCCTGACGATGGACGATCTGCTGCCCTACAAGGAAGCCTTCCTTCATTAGCAAGAAAAGCTGCCCTTCATAAATACCCCCGTAACCCATGTGCGCATAGCTTAGCAATTGCCCAAAGGAGTAGGACATCCAGCCAGAGACCCAAAACGCGAATGTGCCGGGGCCTGCATTGGCAGGATCGTTGGCACCTAACGAATCAAGGTACTGGCTCGAGTAGTTCTTGAAAAGTGCCGAACTGGTGGCATCTGAACCATCCGCCAGCTTGCCTTTGATCGACGTTAAATACAGGCGACCCCTGGAAATCTCCCACTCTGCCACGTAACCTCTCCAGCAATTTGAAGATTTCACGCTAAAGCGCAGCGCTTTATCTTTCCTGTTTTTCCGGCGATACAGCCAGCCCATCAGCGGTTCGCAAGATAGACTGAAGTTGCGGCCTTCGAACGTTAGTGAATCGCTTACCTGTGCAGTCAAGGGGGCTCCTTGCTAAGTTAAATTGGTGCGGCTTCCATAAGATCCCACTGCTTTACTCTCAGGGCCTCTGTGCAGCTAGCATTCTTGCGGGTCGTCCAGATCGGCGGATTTCTAGGTACGATGTCATAAGGTACTTTGAGAGGTTCCTTCGATATCCGGAAAGGAAGGGGCACTTATTCGATGACACCAGATCGCCAAGGACTCCTTTTGCCACATTCGAGCCATCCCCGCCGCAAAGTGCAGGGAGTTCGCCGGCACACTTCTTGGTAAGTGTGCTTGTGGGCGCGGTCGTAATCATGAGTTCGATCAACTATGGCGTGCCCAACGCGTCGAGTAACGACCTGCCAGGCCGCACTCACCGCGGTCCACCTAGGCTCGGAATCATCCGGACTCCGGCATCTAGGAAGGAAGAAAATCCGAAGTCAAGATGTCATCGCCAAAGCTTCTAATCCAACTCAGAAGCCGTTGGGTCTTTACTACCGTTGCGGTGATGATGAGGTTATCCCCATCCTCTTCGTGAGACTGATCTGCCGATAGCTTAGATTCCAATAGATGCTCTCCTGCAGCTCGCGTAATTACAAGCCGCAGGCTGACTCTCTCGCCAAGTGAGATCCCGAATCTGCCCTCGGCGTCGTACTTCTCCAGGGCAAAATTGGGTGGACGTACAAATGTGCTGTCCAGCGAAGTGGCAGACAGTATTCGATGTACGGCCAGACTCCGCTCGTTCTCATACCCCTTGTAGCGGCAGACCAGGTATAGGCGCGCACCCTGCTGCGCTAGTCCCAGAGGCATCACCTCGGCCTCAGAACGCTTGCGATCGGCGTTCTGATAGCTCAGTCGCAGCCATTGGTTGTTGTAGAGCGCCTGGCTGACTGCCTCGAACACGCCCGGTCGGATCTTGGGTGGAAGCAGGGGTTGGTTGTCGCTGACCACACGCACCTTGCCGAGCCACTCTCTGGCCTTTGACCCGTGCTCCAGGCGCCGACCAGCCTGATCAAAGAAGCCGTCCATCGACTTCATGACGCTGGGCGGCAGCAGGAAGCGCAGTTGCTCGCGCGCAAGTGCGAGCACGAGTGACTCCTGCTCATTGAGCAAGGGCACGCTAAGGGAGGGGCCCCGCTCCTTCCATGAATAGCTGTAGGGCTTGAACGACTCGTCGCGCTGGACGTCGAAGTGCGTTGCAAGCATCTCCAGCTGGCGCTGGATGGTGCGCAGGTCGCGCTGAAGGTCGTCGGGCAGAGTCTCCTGGATGGCCTTGGCAGAGACGGTGCGATGGCGCGGGATCCGCCGCAGGATTTCCAGTGCCAGCCTGACGCCCTCGGCGTTATCCGATCGCTTGCCTCCGGACATGGTCACTCCACCTGCATGCTGGGTCCGGGCAGCGCCTGCCTGCCCGACAGGATGCGCCAGACGCGCACCATGGCGTAGGTGTCGAGTTGGCAGTAGGCCCTCAACTGCTGGTCGAGTTCGGCCTTCCGCGCCGGGGTGGTGTCCGGCCCGATGGCCTCGATATACGCCGCCGTGGCCGCGCCTCCGCCTTGCACACCTTGGAGCGCCTCATAGCTGAGATCCGGTGCCATGGCCGGGAGCAGCTTCTTGATGCTCCAACTGCCCTGCTGGCTGGGGTGGTAGTAGCACTGCTCAGCCACCGGCAGCAGATCCACCAGCCGCTCGGCCAGGGCATTCAGGGCCTTGCGTTGCCTGGGCAGGCTGGCGGCCATTTCGAGGATCCGGCCGCGCTCGAAGGAAACGTTGAAGGCGAAGACCGGTCCACTGTCGCCGCAAGCTTCGATCAGGGCGATCGCCAGGGCCTTGCGCGGATCAGCGCCACTGAGGTCCAGGAACTCCGCGTGGCTCTCCTTGCCGCGGACGCCTACCGTGTGCAGGCTGAACTGGAAGGGGATCTGCTGATATGGCCGCGTGCCCTTCCAGATCGGCACGACAAAGGCGATCGTCTCGAAGTCGAGGAAGCGCCACGGCCCCTTGAAGGGCGCGAGCGCGGCCCGAGCCCCATCTGCGTCGAAGTAGGTCGTGTCAGCCAGCGTGTGCTGCTTGACCCTGAGTTGCCGGGCATTGAGCAGGTCATCATCCACCTGCCGCAGGTCCTGCACGCCAGGCTCGGCCAGCCTGGCCTTCAAGGCCTTGGTGGCGACCTTGGGCAGCCACTGCACCGGGAACTCAGCCGGCACTTCTCCGGCCGCGCAATGGCGCCTGAACGCGCACTCGAAGGGCTGGTTGCACTGTTCGCCTGTGGGCACGCTCGGCTCGACACGCTTCCTGGCAATGCGGTGCCCTTCGTCAAGCCATAGCGCCACCTCGTCACCACGATCCAGCGCATCGTCGGTCAGGTCCTCCTCCACCAGGATGCCGTCGTAGTCACCGCCACCGGGGTAGGTCCAATGGCTGTCCACCCGCGCAAGGTGAACGGCCTGCAGCGCGACGCCGCTTGCATGGGCGGCATAGGCCTGCACTGCCACGTCGTTGCGGTGGTAGTCCTTGACGCTGGTGGACGACTTCACCTCGACCATGCGCCAGCGCAGCGACTGCCCCCGTCGCTTCACAGGCAGGAGCACGTCCGCAAAGGCCTTTGCACCTCCGCCCTCGAAGCCGGCCTCGAAGATGGGGAGGGGCTCCTTCAGCAGATCCTGGGTGTGTGCCAAGGCGGCCTCGATTCCCTCGGCCTGTAGATCCACCAGGCGCCCTCGCCCCTTCGGGTCATACAGCCTGCGCGCCAACTCGCCGAGTTGGTGCCCACCGGCAAACCGAAGGTTGGCCTCCTCCGACACCTCGGCGAGATCCGGGTGATGGATCTCCAGCCACAGCCGCCTGGGACACTGCCGGAAGGCCAGAACCTTGGACTTCGACAAGGTGCGCGGCGGCTTGTGGGTGGCAGTCAGGGCAGGTGCCGGGACCGGCCTTGGGCCCTGGCGCCGGGCGGCTTCGGCACGTGCACCACTGGGGCGTGCCGACTGCCCAACAGTAGATTTTCTTGTTGCCATGGATCGATTCCCTGAAGAGCGAGAGACGTGCAGGATCAGAGTGCCTGGCACTCAGACGAACCCGATCGATGCACGCACGGCCGCGCCCTTGGCCGTATGTTCCGACTCCAGTTCGGTCGGCCATTGATCCGGATCTAGCTTCAGGCGCTTGATCCGCCGGCCGGCATTGGCAAAGTCACCGGGGGTGAGGTGGTCGAGCCGGTCCAGGCGCTGGAGCACCGCAGGGGGGAGCGTCGGGAGTGCATCGCCGCGAGCTGGCTGCCAGCCCAGGGCCTGTTCGGCATAGAGCTCACGCCGCTGCTGAACCGACAGGGGTTCGAAGCGCAGGCGGAAGGTCAGGCGACGCATCAACGCGGCATCGAATTCGCCCACATGGTTGGTCGCGCAGATGAAGATGCCCTCGAAGGCTTCGAGCCAGCGCAGGAACTCGGCGGTGACGGCACGATCAGCCCGCTGCTCACCGCCTTCGCGATGACCCAGCAGCACGTCTGCCTCGTCCAGGAAGAGCAGCTCGGAGCTGGGATCGCAAGCCTTGAACATGGCGGCCACATTGGCTTCGGATTCCCCGTACCACTTGGAGTTGATGTCCGACGCGGTCTTCACGACGAGGTGGCGGCCGAGCTGGCGGGCAATCTCGGCGGCCAGCTGGGTCTTGCCCGTGCCGGGCGGGCCGCTGAAGACCAGGGCGGCACGGGATTCCTCGCGCAAGCTGTCCACGATCACCGCCGGGTTCATGCGATCCGCGAGGTTGAGGTAGCGGAAGTCGAAGCGTTGCGTGGCCGGCGGCACGGCGGCGGGTGTCGAGCGCCCACGGGCCAGGGCATGCTGGCGCAGGAACATGCGTGCAGCCTGATCAGGCTGGGGCGCACCGGCGCTGGTGCTCACCAAGCCCACGAATCGAGCCGCGGCGGTCAGCAGGGCAGGTGTGGCGCCTTCGTCCTGTGCAATCGCTTCGATGGCGGGCCCGGTGCAGCCGACCGACTCGAGCGCCGAGCGCGCGATCTGGCGCCTCACCTGCAGCGGCGTGGCCGGGAACTCCAGGCAGAAGGTGAACCGGCGCAGATAGGCGGGATCCATGTGCCGGGTCCGGTTGCTGATCCAGATGACCGGATGGGTGTTGCCTTCCAGAAGCTGGTTCATCCAGGCCTTGCTTCCGCCATCGCTCTTCTCGCCAAGCAGGGCCGCCATGGGGCCGTCGAGATGAGCGGGGAAGATGTCTTCAGCCTCGTCCAGCACCAGGACAGCGCGTTGCCCCTGGCCAGCGAACGACTGGCTCAGGCGCAGACTGGACACCCTGTCCGCCCGATCCGCTTCGTTGCCGCGCTCGTCGGTGAAGGCGATCTCGTAGCCCTGCCCGTTGCAGCGCTGCACCAAGGCCCGGGCGAACTCGGTCTTGCCCGTGCCAGGCCCCCCATGCAGGAGGATATTGATGCCCCGCGCATCCTGGGCCAGGGCCGCATTGAGCGCGGCTTCGACCATGCACTGCTGCTCGGCAAGGTGTGGCCAGCTCGGGGCATCTGCGGCCTGGGACGTCGACAGTGGGCGCAGCACGGTAGCGGCCATCGCGGCCGCGTCGTCATGCGGGATCGAGATGAGGCGTTCGCCGAGCACCGACATCGCCAGCGTGTCGTCCAGGTCCACGCCCGGGCGCCGGCCGCCACTGAACTCGAACAAGCCACTTTGTCCCAGCACGCCGCTGGGCCGCAGCATCTTGTCGGCCGCCTGGACGTCGATCGACAGCATCGCGTGCAGGGCCGTGGGAATCCGGGCCGTGCGGATCGCGCTGAACAAGGTCCTGTCGATGGTGCATTGGCTGGCAGAGGCGGCCAGATGCAGGAACTCGGTTTCCGGCGCGCTGAGGTGCAGCGCCTGGGCCAACATCTCGACGTTCCGGTCGACGGTCGACGTGCCGCCTGCCAGGAACTTGGTCAGGATGCGCTCGATGTCAGGGAGCACGGCACCCCGGATGTAGGCGCTGCCGTCGGTCAAGACCTGACCCACCAGGCGATGGCGCTGCATCAAGGAGGCGAACGATTCCCTGGGCTCGTCCATGCCGACGTCCTCCGACTCGTCCTCACCGCGACGCTCTCGATGGGCAGCCCGGAGCATGCTTGAAAGGAGGTTCGCCGACCGGGCACTCAGATGCCGGGTCAACGGTACGACGGCCATGCCGATGTCGCCATGCTGGTGCTCTGGAAAGCACTTGGGCAGACGGCGCAGGCAGCGCACCACGCTCAACAGGACACGGGCGTTGTGACGGGCATTCGGATCATCCTGGGACAGGACCCAGTCACCGTTCGGGAGGTTCTTGGCCATGAGCTTCGCCTTGAGACGTCGGGGAGACATGAACCCAGTGTCTCCACCGCTACGACAGGATGTGTCGCAGCAATCGGCCCTCACGCGGCCTGGCTTGTCCCATGCGGAGGAAGCCACAGTTCTGCGCGTGTCACCCGCTTGATCTGGCAGCGCGGATGTTGGGGGCTTTCAGATTGAGGGGCTTGCGGCCACGCTTACGACTCCCGCTACTTCTAGCTGGTACGGCTGGAAGGGGGCAGGTCAAATCAACTCGACGCTCTGCCGATCTGGCTACGCGTTTGCTACGCTCTTCGGTCCCGCGCAGCCCTGCTAGCCGGCCCGCACTGCGGGAGCCTCGCGCAGGTATTCCCCGGGATGCGCCATCAGATGCCTTATGTCGGCGGGGCGCCACTCGCCCGAAGTCCCGACGTCCACCAGCGCGGCCTGCACATCCGGTCGCAGAATACCCCGATGAAAGATTGCCGTGAGCGGCGCGGAGGACGTGTCGACCAGGGGCAGCCGCCCGTACCAGTCGTTGGCCAGTTCCTTCCTGGTCAGGCGGTGCGCGAACACGAGCATCGGCTTGCCGCTGTAGCCGGCGGGCTGACCGTTGAACATGCCGACGACCTTTTGGCGGTGCATCGGGTCGAACGCGGCCAGGTACTCGACGATCTCGCCGAACAGGGCTTGGCGCGCCGGCTCCAGCGACTGCAGGAAATCGGTGACGGTATCGCCATTTAGGAGGTCTCTGGCATCGAACTCGAAACCGGGGACGTCCGGCGCTGCATCCGGCCGGGCCATCGCCGCCGCAATGACTTCGGTCCGAGGACGACGTTTGACGTGCGCGCGATTGAAACGGGGTTCGAGCTTCTGGATGAGAGCAGACTCTTCCAGCCAGGTGGCACGCACGGCTTGGCCGAAGACGGTGAGTTCACCGCTTTCGCGCGCGTACACCCTGATCTCCGCATCGGGGAACGCTGCGTAGTGCTCGCGGATCAGCCGAGCGTTCTCCCCACCCGTGCCGGTGCCGGACCAGGACGGCTGGTGCCCGGTCCGGTGGCGGGTGTAGACGCCCTTGGACGTACCCCCCACGTAGAGCGGCTCGATCTCGCCTTGGGCGCGGAAGGCCAGCCACAGATAGGTGGCAGGGACGTCGGCCACCGGCCGGGGGCTCAGGAAGCGAATCACGGGTTCACCTTGCTCCAGGATCACCCGGGCGACCTGCACGAAGCCGTTGTCCGTCAGGAAGGAAGTGAGGGTCATGCTTGTTCTCCGGTCGCGCGAAAGTGCGCGGCGTCACTGTCTCCTTGCCGGCTGCCGTGCAGGGTGACACTTCTGTCCCGCTCGCTGTCAGGCGGCTCGCGCATCCTGTGTGCCTCATCGAACACGCTGCGGAACCCTGGAGGCAGGGTCACGTCCGCGTAGTGGTCAGCCATACCCCTCGTGCGCCAGGCCATCTCCTCGAGGAGCCGTTCGGGGCCCACGACCCGGATCCAGGGCCCCATGGACAGCAGGAAGGGGACCAGAAGCACGGTCGCGGGCATCGTGGCGGTGACCCGGTACCAGTCCTTGCCGCTGATACGCTCGCGGTTATTGGAAATGTCCTGGTCGGTGGCGATCGGGCGCTCGATGAAGTGGTAGATCGACTGCGCCTCGACGAGCAACTCGAGCGCGAACGGTTCGGCCGACCACTCGGGCACCGGTGAGCTGAAGTTGTTCGAGGCGCGGATAGCCGCGTCGAGATCGAAACCGATGTCAGCGTAGCGCTGCTGGGAGACAGCAACGCTTGAGACGCGGTGCAGTGCGATCGGCGGGGAAAGGTGGTACTCGCCCCGACCGTCCGATACCGCTCCGATCAGATAGAGCGTCCCGTCCTTCACGACCAGGCCGTAGGGACTCAGCACGCAGCAGAAGGCCGGGGCGTCGCGAATCATCTCGATCCGGCGCGTCCGGCCTTTCACGGTGATCGCCTGCTCATTGAGGATGGCGGCAATGCACTCGTGAAGGACACGTGGATCCAAACGGGCCGGCATACGGCCGATCCAGTCGTTCACGATGCGGAACGCCTTTGCCAGCCTTGCCTGCTTGGCAGGTGGCACACCCGCTTCGTGCAGGTCGGGTTCGCTCAGGGGACGGCTCGGACTGCTCACCGCGCGGGTCAGGAGCCGAGCCAGTCCTGCGATGGGCTCATCGCGCGGAGGACGCCTGTAGTGGGGGTTGGCGCAGTAGCCGGCAGACGACCGGACAAAGCGGTTCTGGTCGAGCGCCTCGGCGCTGCCTGCCCGCTTCAGCGTCTTGCCGACGGTGTTCGAGCTCCAGCAGAAGCCGCGCGCGAGCAGTTGCTCTTCCAGCTCGGCGCGCGACAGCGGTCGCCCAGCTTCCAGCAGTACACCCTCGATTGCGTCAGCGACCTTCATCAGCGTCTTCCCCATGGGGCCGTGAACGAGATGCTGGCGTCTCCTGGGTTTGCGCCGCCGAGCGAAAACAGGTGCGAATTCGGCTCAATTTGCCTTGCGGGACGACACCTCTCGCACAGTGGCGCGACCGGCGGCCGTCGATGCAGAAGCCCGAGGCCTCTCGCCTCAGCCATAGACTGGAGCCTGCTCCGTCATCCGCCTGAACAGTTCCGGCTCCGAACGCCGCGTCCTTCTCGAGGCGGCGCTTCCAGTTGCCGCACTGGGGGCCCTGTCATCGCGGGCTGAACTTGCGAATGCCGCGGGCGAGCCGACCGCTCACTAGGCGCATGCCGGTCTTGTTCATCGGCCAAAGCAGCCCGATGAACGCGGTTGAGGACAACGAGTTCAGTCGCTTCCTGCGCGGATGGCGCGCGCAGCTTCCGCGACCCATGGCCATCCTCGTGGTCTCCGCACAATGGCTGACACCCGGCATCACAGCAGTGTGCGCACAGCAGCGGTCAAGGAATATCCACGAATTCATCGGCTTTCCGAAGCCCCTGTTCGACATGCAGTACCCGGCGTGAAGTGACGCCTCTGCCGTCTGCGGTCCTGCGGCTTGCCGACACTCGAGGTAGTGCTGCTGGTGGCAGCGAAGGTCGGCTTTGTGGCGACGACCGTGAGTTGACCCGCTGACCGCCAGTGGCAGCAACCGCTGCACACCCGCCAGCGCTGCATTGCTAACTGAGCAAAGCTCATATCGATTCCATATACGGCCATTGGCAAACCGCTGCGGCAACCAGTTACCGACACATCGACCAACCTCGCCTTAAGTCCAATGCTGGTCGGCCTCTGGATGCTTGCATGATGGCCTCCCATGAAAACCATCCGCGACCTCAACCGCCCGCCGATGATCGAAGGCCGCATCGAAGCCATCATCGTGCGCAGCCACGCGCGTGACCCGGCCCGGCGCATCGAGGCCACCACGGCCTTGGCCGGCATCGGGCTGGTAGACGACCGCCTAGGTCAACGAGGCGAGGCCGAGCTCTCGACGCGGCAGGTCACCCTCATCCAGGCCGAACACCTCGACGTGATTGCCCGGCTGGCACGCGTCGCGCACGTGGATCCGGTGGGCCTGCGGCGCAATCTCGTCATCTCGGGCATCAACCTGCTCGCGCTCAAGAACGCGCGGCTGCAAGTGGGGCAGTCCGTGCTGGAAGTCGTCGGCCCCTGCCAGCCCTGCTCGCGCATGGAAGAGACGATCGGCCCGGGCGGCTATGCCGCCATGCGCGGCCATGGCGGCATGACGGCACGCATCCTCGTCAGCGGCGCCATCCGCCTGGGCGACGTCGTCAAGGCCGACGGCTGAGGGACTGGTTGCCTTCAGCGCGGCCTGGGTCGTGCTCGTTGCTTTTGCCGCGTGGCGGCCAGGGATGTGTCGCCGGCACTCGTGCCGTCGGCGCCGCCAGGCCCCTGCAGCCGTTCGCGCAACTGGCTGGCCGCCGCATCGATGAAGGCCCGCGTCTTCATCGGCAGCCTTCCCTGCCCTGGGTAGATCAGGTTCACCGGCACTGGGGGTGGCTCTGCCTCGGCCAGGACCCGAACCAGGCGGCCCTCGCGCAGCGCCTCCGCTACCTGGTAGGACAGCACCCGCGTCAACCCGAGGCCGAGGCTGGCCGCATCGATCGCCGCCTCGGCCGTCGAGACGCTCAGGCGGGTGTGCACCGGCACCTGGCGCCGCGTGCCGTCCGGCAGGTCGAAGGCCCACACCGAGCTGGCGTCCAGGCCGTCGAAGCTGATGCAGGGGTGCGCGCCCAGCTCATCCAGTGAGCCCGGCGTGCCGAAGCGATCGAGGTAGGCCGGGCTCGCGCACACCACCCGGCCCACCTGGCCGACCAGTGTGGCCACCAGGCTGCTGTCGGGCAGGCTGCCGATGCGCAGGGCCACGTCGACATGCTCCTCGATGAGGTTCACGTTGCGATCGCCCAGGCGCAACTGCACGTCGACCGCGGCGTGGCGTTCGAGGAAGGCCGCGATCACCGGCACGAGGTGCAGGCGGCCGAACACCACCGGCGCGGCCACCACCAGTTGGCCCTTGACCTGGGCATAGGCGCCGCCTGCCAGGCGTTCGGCCTCCTCCACCTGCTCCAGGATCTGCCGGCAGGCGCCGAGGTAGTCGCGCCCGGCATCCGTCAGGTCGAGCTTGCGCGTCGAGCGGGTGATGAGCCGGGTGCCGAGGTAGGCCTCCAGGTCCGCGAGCTTGCGACTCACGGTGGCCAGGGGCTGGCCGAGTTGGCGCCCTGCAGCGGAGAGGCTGCCGCCATCCACGATGGCAGCAAAGACCGACATGGCGTCCAGGCGATCCATTGTCTCGATATCCGGTAGAGACCTTCAAGGATCGGCAGTCTAGTTGCCGTGATCGGGAATATCTACAGTCTTTCCATCGGCACACAACCGCGGACAGCCGCACACCGCCGAACCACCCCAACCTGGAGCCCACACCATGTCCCGACTCACCATTCCCGCCAGCACCGATGCCGCCCCGGCCGCAGCCCGTCCGCTGCTCGGCGCCGTCCAGCAGCAGCTGGGCAGCGTGCCCAACCTG
This sequence comes from Pseudomonadota bacterium, assembly GCA_046046045.1. Taxonomy (GTDB): domain Bacteria; phylum Pseudomonadota; class Gammaproteobacteria; order Burkholderiales; family Burkholderiaceae_C; genus Sphaerotilus. The sequence goes on from JBJOKP010000021.1 coordinate 11,329, forward strand.
TTCCGCCTTGTCGCCAACAGCCCGGCGGCGCTGGAGGGCTACCTGGGCATGTCGGGCGCCCTGGCCAAGGGCCGCCTGCCGGCCCAGACGCGCGAGCGCATCGCCCTGGCCGTCGCGCAGCTCAACGACTGCGGCTACTGCCTCTCGGCCCACAGCTTCCTGGGCAAGAACCTGGCGAAGCTGAGCGAGGCCGAGATGGCGGCCAACCGCCACGGCGGCTCGCTCGACCCGAAGGCCGATGCCGCAGTGCGCTTTGCCGTCAAGGTCGTGCGCGAGCGCGGTCATGTGTCCGACGCCGATGTGCAGGCGGTGCGCATGGCCGGCCACGACGATGCCCAGATCGTCGAGATCGTGCAGCACGTGGCGCTGAACACCTGGACCAACTACCTCAACTCGGTGGCCCAGACCGAGATCGACTTCCCCGTGGCTGAGGCGCTTGCTGCCTGAGGGCAGAGGCATCCACACACCCCACGGCCCTGTCGAACCGGGGCCGTGACCATGGAAGCACACCATGAGCTTCGCCAGCGACGTGGCCTTCACCGACACCGTAAAGGCCATCCAGACCCGCAAGGGCTCGCGCGCCGCCTATGCGCGCATGGAGGCCGGCGGCTCGTGGGAGACCCGCATCACGCCGGACCTGAAGGCCGAGATCGAGGCGCAGACCAGCGTGTTCCTGGCCACGGCGAACCGTAAGGGCCAGCCCTACATCCAGCACCGCGGTGGTCCTGCCGGATTCCTGCGGGTGCTGGAAGAGCACACCATCGGCTTCGCGGACTTCGCCGGCAACCGCCAGTACATCACCCAGGGCAACCTTGCCGAGAACCCCAAGGCGCAGCTCTTCCTGATCGACTACGCGCAGCGGCGCCGCATCAAGGTGTGGGGCAGGGCGCGGGTGGTCGAGGGCGACGCAGACCTGGTCGGGCAACTGATGCCGGCGGGC